>NZ_JBMQQZ010000026.1:0-35019 GCF_057362025.1 Bordetella sp.
AAGGGACATATCAGCCTGCTGCTGGGCCAGAGCGGCATGGGCAAATCGACGCTGCTCAACGACCTGATACCGGGGACCAATGCCGCCACGCGCGAACATTCGATCGCCTTGGACATGGGTCGGCATACCACCACCAGCACGCGTCTTTACCATCTGCCCGAAGGCGGGGACCTGATCGATTCCCCGGGCTTCCAGGCGTTCGGCCTGCAGCATCTGTCGCGCGAGGAAATCGAAAGGGGTTTTCCGGAGTTTGCCCCCTACGCGGCGCAATGCCGCTTCTACAACTGCACGCACCAGCACGAGCCCGGCTGCGGTGTCCTGCAAGCGCTTGCGGAAAAGCGGATCGATCCGGCCCGGCACGCCCTGTACCTGCGCATCCTGCACGAAAACGCCGCGGCACCGCGCTATTGAGGCTGCAGGCGATTCGGCACCTGTTATGGTCTTTATTCGGGTGGGGTATCGCGCGCAGCGGGGTCGCACAGCATGTGATAAAGATTGCGCAACAGCGCCGCCGTGGCGCCCCAGATGAAATACTTGCCCCACGGCATCGAGTAGTACTTTCGCACACGGCCGTCCGGCAGTTCGACGCGATGCAGGCGATGATTGGCCGGATCCGTGATGAAGGACAGCGGTACTTCGAAAATCTCCGCGACCTCGAAGGGATCGGGCACGAGCTCGAAGCCCGGCCGAACCAGTCCCACCGCGGGGGTGATGGAAAACCCGGTGGACGTCAGATACGCCGGCATCGTGCCCAGCACCTCGACCCATTCCGATCCCAGGCCGGTCTCTTCCTGCGCCTCGCGCAGGGCGGCGGCGATCGGGCTGGCATCCGTGTCCTCGATACGTCCCCCGGGGAAACTGATCTGGCCCGCGTGGTCATGCAGATGGGCGGTGCGCTGCGTCAGCATGACGCTTACACCCTCCTCCCGCATCACCAACGGGATCAGCACCGCCGCCAGCACGGGCGGCCCTTCGCGGCCCGGATAGCGCACATCCCCGTTCAGCGGCAATTGTGTCGGCCAGCCGGCGGGGTGCTGCAGCACCCGCCGCAATTCTTCCACGGCCAGGGCCTGGGGCGGAACGGGAAGCAGGCCTTCGTTGGCCGCAACCCAGGGCTGCACAGCGGCGTCAAAGGCGGGTCGAACGATGGGACGGCGAGGACGCGACGAAGCGGGCTGGTCAGGCATGAGGGGTAAAGCGCGGAGTGAACGAAAGACGACGATAGGATGCGGATTGAGGATACCCGCTTGAAAACAAAAAGGCACCCGCTGGGGGTGCCTTTGCTGATGAGGGGCCGGCGGGCGGCACCAACATCGCGATCAGGACGCTGCGGTCTCGGCAGCCTTGGCCGATTGCGCGGCAGCCTGACGGCTGACCAGCTTTTCCTTGATACGAGCGGACTTGCCCGAGCGGTCGCGCAGGTAGTACAGCTTGGCGCGGCGAACGTCACCGCGGCGCTTCACCTCGATAGAGGCGATCTGCGGCGAGTACAGCTGGAAAGTCCGTTCCACGGCCTGGCCCGACGAGATCTTGCGCACGATGAAGGCGGAATTCAGCCCACGGTTGCGCTTGGCGATAACCACGCCTTCGAACGCCTGCACGCGCTTGCGCGTACCTTCGACGACATTGACGCTGACGACCACGGTGTCGCCGGGCGCGAAAGACGGCATCGTCTTGTCGGCGGTCAGGCGCTTGATTTCTTCCTGTTCCAGGATAGCGATAAGGTTCATGAGAACTCCGAAATCATCGTGCCATGCGATTGTTATGATGAAAACCTGCGCCGCATGCAGAGGATGACGTTTGGCAAACCCAGCATTCTACATCAAATCAGAGGCTTAGGTAAATTGACTGCCACCTCAGAAACCTGCGGCCGCGCCTAGCCACATCAATGCGGGAATCATCGCGCCCCACATGGCGACCAGCAGGATATCCACCACCATCTGACGCAGCGTAACGTCCTGGCCGGCGCCGGACGTCGTCCCGGATATAGAGCCGGACATAGCGCCGGGTACGGTCCCCGATAGGGTCCCGGGTATGGTCTCGGCTGTGGCCACGGGTGCGAGCGCAGATGCGGATCCGGCGCGCGGCAAGGATGCGGGGGAGACCGGAAAAGCGCCGGGCAAAGGCATGCCGCCCAGCGCCCCGTCGCGGCGAGCCCGGCGGAACGGCGACAGCATGCGTCCCCATGCACGGCGCGCGGGCGGCGCGGGCGGAAACGGCCATTTGGTCGGGAATTGCGGTTCGGCTGCGAGATTCATGCGAGTGCTCCTTGGGAGACATACTTAGTCGAATAGACCCAGCTGCCTCGCGGGCGCAGGTCCATGAGCAAAGCCCGGCCCCCTGGAAGGGGAAAAGGGGGCCGGAGCGATAAATTGTTGGGTATCCAGTTGCAGGCGCCGACGGTTGAGCCCCGCCCGGCGTACCGCCACATCGAAGCGCTGGCGCAGCAGATCGGACCAGATGCCGGTACCCCGCATGCGGGTGCCGAAGCGGGCGTCGTTGCGCTTGCCTTCCCGCATGTCTTCGATGCGGTGGAGGACGCGTTCGGCGCGATCGGGAAAATGCGCCTGCAACCATTCCTCGAACACAGGCTTCACTTCCCAGGGCAGCCGGACCACCGTATAGCTGGCGTAGTAAGCGCCCGCCTGGGCCGCCTCTTCGATGATGCGTTCAAGAAATTCGTCGTTGACGAAGGGAATGACGGGTGCAGCCAGCACGCCCACCGGGACGCCGGCATCCGCCAAGGTTTTGACCGCCTGCAGCCGCCTCCAAGGCGCCGACGCGCGCGGCTCCAGGCTACGCGAAAGATCGGCGTCCAGCGACGTGATGCTGAGGTAGACCGCCACAAGGTTGCGCTGCGCGAGCGCCTTCAGGATATCCAGATCGCGTTCGATGAGGGCATTCTTGGTAACGATCGTCAGGGGATGCCCGGTTTCCAGGAGCAGTTCCAGCACGCCGCGTGTCAGGCGCCACGTACGTTCGATAGGCTGGTAGACGTCCGTGGCGGAGCCGATATTGACCGGCTCCACGCGGTACCCCGGGCGGGCGAGTTCCGCACGAAGGGCGTCCACCGCGTTGGCCTTGGCGATGAGCCGGGTCTCGAAGTCCAGCCCGGGGGAATACCCCAGGTAAGCGTGGGTGGGCCGGGCATAGCAGTATGCGCAGCCATGTTCGCAGCCACGGTAGGTATTGATCGCCCGGTCGAAGGGAACATCGGGCGAATCGTTGCGCGACAGCAGCTTGCGCGCCTGTTCGACCATGACCTGCGTCGTGGGACCGCGCTGGCCCGGCTCGTCGCCCTCGCCCGTGTCGGAAGCGATCGGATACACCGGATATTCGGGGTATCCGGACCTGGGCTGGCCGGGGGCGTACGGATAAATGGGGACTGAAGCAGAGGGAGAACCGGGGACCGCGTCAGCCAGCGCCGGCTCGTCTGCCGGATCCGCTGCGCTGCGTTCATCGCGCTGGAAGCGATGCCGAACATTAGTAACCGCACCCCGACCGCGCAAGGCGGCGGGGGCGGCAGCCGGGGACCCAGAACCGGCAAAAACGGAATGATCGGTACGTGCCATAGAGATACTGTACATCCATACAGTACTTCTGGCAAGAACCCGCCGCCTTTTTTCGGCGACGTCCCACTTTACCCCAACTTCGCCGGCCGCTGGGGGCAATCTCCCGGACTGTGGCTTTGTCGCAAAACCCGCATGAAATAAGGCTTTCCGGCCGATGGCATGGTAAAAGCGCTCACCCGCGGGCCGGTTTTACCCGCCTCAGCGCAGCATGCCGGCCGCCGCGGTCTGATGCGTCGATTCGTCGATCAGAATGAACGCGCCGGTGGCCGCGACATCGTCATAGCGATCGAGTGTCAACGGATCGCGCGTCGCGATCAACACCTTGCCGATGTCGTTCATCCCGAGCGTTCCGACGTCGCGATCGATCTCGCGCAACTCGCGAATGTCGCGGCGTGTCACGACCTCGCGGATCTTCGCCGTCGTAACCCGGGTACCGTGCTTCAACAAATATCGGCGCGCCGGGTTGAGCGGCTGCGTATCGAGCCAGCACAGCTCCGCTTCCAGTTCCTTGCCCACCCGTGCCGGCGCGGCGGCATGCGACAGCACATCGCCACGCGACACGTCGACATCGCGATCCAGCACCGCGATCACCGAATCGCCCGCCGTCGCGCCGGAGAGGATGCGATCGTGTGCGCGCACCTCGACCACGCGCGCTGTCGTCCCGGATGGCTGCACCGTGATCTCGTCTCCCGGCCGCAAGGTGCCGCTGGCGATGCGCCCCGCATAGCCACGAAAATCCTGCGCGCTGCTCCCATCGTGGCGCACCACCCACTGCACCGGAAAACGCAGCGGAGCATGCGCGCCGGCCACCGATGGATCCAGCGATTGCAGCAGGTCCAGCAGCGGGAGGCCGTCATACCAGGGCGTGTGCGGGGAAGCCGTCACAACGTTGTCGCCGTTCAGCGCGGACACCGGCAGCACCTGGAAATCCGCAATGCCGATGCGACGCGCCAGGTCGGCATAGGCGTCGCGGATGCGTTCGAACACCGCGCGGTCCCACCCCGCGAGGTCCATTTTGTTGACCGCGACGACGATGTGGCGGATCCCCAGCAGCCGCGCGATGGTGCTGTGCCGCTTCGTCTGCGGCAGGAGCTGGCCGTCGGCCGCCCGCGTCGCATCGATCAGGATGACCGCCACATCGGCGGTGGACGCCCCGGTCACCATATTCCGGGTGTATTGCTCATGCCCCGGCGCGTCGGCGACGATGAACTTGCGGCGCGGCGTCGCGAAATAGCGGTACGCGACGTCGATGGTGATGCCCTGCTCCCGTTCCGCTTCCAGCCCGTCCGTCAGCAATGCGAAGTCGATACCGTCGCCGGCCACGCGCTTGTACTTGGCCCGGGCGATGGCGTCCAGCTGGTCGGCGTAGACGCTTTTGCTGTCGTACAGCAGGCGGCCGATCAGCGTGGACTTGCCGTCGTCGACCGAGCCGGCCGTGATGAGCCGGATGACGGCCGTTTCGCCCGCGGGCAGGAAGGATTCGTTGATGGCATTCATGCGGTGTGGCTCCGGTCCGGCTTCAGAAATAACCTTCTTTCTTGCGGCGCTCCATGGAGGCCTCGGAAGTCTGGTCGTCCATCCGTGTGGCGCCGCGCTCGGTGATGTCGCTCAACGCGGTCTCGGCAATGATGGCCTGGTTGTCCGCGGCGTCGGAGGCCACCGGGCAGGTGCACGAGATGTCTCCCACGGTGCGGAACCGCACCGACAGGGTTTCCACCTGCTCGTCCGCCTGCGGGGGCGTCAGCGGCGTGACCGGCACCAGCAGGCCGCGCCGCCGCACCACCTGCCGTCGATGGCTGTAGTAGATCGATGGCAGCGCCAGGTTCTCGCGGGCGATGTATTGCCATACATCCAGCTCGGTCCAATTGGAGATCGGAAATACCCGCATGTTCTCGCCGCGATGCACGCGCGTGTTGTACAGGCTCCAGACTTCCGGACGCTGGCTCTTGGGATCCCACTGGCCGAACTCGTCGCGGAATGAAAAGATGCGCTCCTTCGCGCGCGCTTTTTCCTCGTCGCGCCGCGCGCCGCCGATGCAGGCATCGAAGCCGAATTCGGCGATCGCTTCCAGCAGGGTGACCGCCTGCGCGGCATTGCGCGAATCGGTTTCCTTGCGCAGCACCACCGAACCGCGTGCCATCGAGTCTTCCACGCTGCGCACGATCAACCGTTCGCCCAGCTCGGCGGCGCGAGCGTCGCGAAACCGGATGACTTCCGGAAAATTGTGACCCGTATCGATGTGCATCAGCGGAAACGGGAAGCGGGCCGGCCGGAACGCCTTTTCCGCCAGGCGCAACAGCACGCAGGAATCCTTGCCGCCGGAAAACAGCAGGACCGGCCTTTCGCATTCGGCCGCGACCTCGCGCATGATGAAGATCGCTTCGGATTCCAGCCAATCCAGATGGCTGCGGGTATGGACGATGGACATGGGACTCTCGGTTGCTTCGGTAGACGGGGATATCAAGCCTTGGCCGCGGCGGGATCCCGGAGATGGCCGGCGGCCTGGTTGCCTGCATGCAGTCCGCATTCCTTACTATCTGAGGACTCCCACCACCACCGCCCCGCGCGGACGTCCTCGCCCGGACGGATGGCACGGGTGCAGGGCTCGCAGCCGATAGACGGATAGCCGCGGTCGTGCAGCGGGTTATAGGGAATGTCGAGCACGCGGATCGCATTCCAGACGTCGTCTTCGTCCCAGGCAGCCAGCGGATTGAATTTGCACAAGCCGAAAACCGCATCCCGTTCCGCTTCCGGCAGGCTGCCGCGCGTGGCCGCCTGGGCGCGCCGCTGGCCGGTAATCCAGGCGCCCCGCCCCGCCAGCGCGCGCGTCAGCGGCTCTACCTTGCGGATATGGCAACAGGCCTGGCGCAGCTCCCGGCTTTCATAGAACGCGAACATGCCGTGTTCGGCGACATGGGCATCGACGGCGTGCGGCAGCGGCCGGTACACCGTCGGCCGGCGGCCATAGCGCCCCTCGATGATGTCCAGCATGGCCAGGGTTTCCGTGTGCAGACGTCCGGTATCCAGCGTGAAGACCTCGATGGGCAAACCGCCGGTATGGATGGCGTGCGTCAGGACCATGTCCTCGGCCGCCAGCGAGGAAGCCAGCGCCGCGTCCGGATAGCGCGCCGCGATATCGGTCAGCTGCCGCAACAGCTCGGACCACCGCGTGGCGATGGCGGTGTCCGGATGTGCAAGGGATACGGTACGGGTCATCGTGGGCGCATTCGCAGGCTAATGGCAAGAACGGCGCTCAGGCGCCGGCGGGAAAAATCCGGCCCCGGCGCGGACGCGCAAGCAGCATCGCGCCTTCGCGCAGGTCCAGGCCGTGGTATTCGTCTTCGGATAACTGGGCCTCCAGCAGGGCGCCGTCTTCACGCTGCAGTTCCAGGAAGGCGCTGGGCCCGGCCAGATAGGCATGGTTCAGCTTGACCGCGATACCCTCGCCGGAGGGCGCATAGGGCACGATATCCAGCTCGTGCGGCCGCACATACGCCACGGCGCGCTGCTCGTCCAGGCCATCGAAGGCCGGCGCGGGCAGCGCGACGCCGTTGGCGCGCCACTGGCCGCCGGCGGCATGGCCTTCGATCTGGTTGACGTCGCCCAGGAAACCGTAGACGAAAGGCGTCGCAGGATGCGTCCACACATCGCGCGGCGTACCCACCTGCTCGATGCGGCCCGCGTTCATCACGACGACACGGTCGGCGACTTCCAGCGCCTCTTCCTGGTCGTGCGTGACGAAGACGCTGGCGACGTGCAGCTCGTCGTGCAAACGGCGCAGCCAGCGGCGCAACTCCTTGCGCACCTTCGCGTCCAACGCGCCGAAGGGTTCGTCCAGCAGCAGGACGCGCGGCTCGACGGCCAGCGCGCGCGCCAGCGCAATCCGCTGTCTCTGCCCGCCCGACAACTGGCCCGGATAGCGGTCGCCCAGCCAATCCAGCTGCACCAGATCGAGCAGCGCGTGAACCTTCTGCCTGATGGCCGCCTCGCTGGGCCGCTGGCCGCGCGGCTTGATACGCAGGCCGAAGGCGACGTTCTCGAAGACGGTCATGTGCCGGAACAAGGCATAGTGCTGGAACACGAAGCCGACCTGGCGTTCACGCACATGTACCCCCGTGCTGTCTTCGCCGGAGAAATAAATGCTGCCGCTGTCCGGTGTCTCCAGGCCCGCGATGATGCGCAGCAAGGTCGTCTTGCCGCAGCCGGACGGGCCGAGCAGCGCGACGAGTTCGCCGGAGTCGATGTGCAGATTGACATCGCGCAGGGCCTGGAAAGCGCCGAAGCGCTTATTGACCGATTTGATCTCGATATCCATGTGGCTTTCCTCGATTCTTTCTGGGTCTTAACGGCGCGCGGGCGCGTACAAGACAGGCAGGCGCGGGGCGCGGCCATCCGCGGCCACCGCATCGGTGTCGTCCTGGCGTGCCGACGCATGCGCGCGGCGCCATTGCACCATGGTTTTTATGGCCAGCGTGACGAGGGCCAGCAGCGCCAGCAGCGAGGCGACGGCGAACCCGGCCTGGATCTGGTATTCGTTGTAGAGAATTTCAACCTGCAGCGGGAGGGTATTGGTCAGGCCGCGTATATGGCCCGATATCACGGACACCGCGCCGAACTCACCCATTGCGCGCGCATTGCACAGGATCACGCCGTATAGCAGGCCCCAGCGGATATTGGGCAGGGTTACATGGAAGAACGCCTGCCAGCCGCGCGCGCCCAGCACGATGGCGGCCTCTTCCTCCTCGCTGCCCTGCGCCTCCATGAGCGGAATCAGCTCACGCGCCACCAGCGGCAGCGTCACGAACGTGGTGACCAGCACGATGCCCGGCAAGGCGAAGGCAATTTTCAGATCGTGAGCCATCAGCCATGGCCCTATCCAGCCCTGCGCGCCCACCACCAGCATGTAGGAAAGCCCGGCCACCACCGGGGATACGGAGAACGGCAGATCTATCAGGCTGACGAGCAGGGCTTTGCCACGGAACTCATGCTTGGCGACGGCCCAGGCCGCCGCGATACCGAAGACCATGTTCAGGGGCACGCAGACGCAAGCCGTCAGCAAGGTCAGCAGGATGGCGGCCCAGGAGTCGGGTTCGTTCAGCGCGGACACATAGGCGCCTGCCCCTTTGCGCAAAGCCTCCAGGAACACCGTGCACAGAGGCAGTACGAGGAACAGTGTCAGGAACGCAGCCGCCAGGATGACCAGCACGGCGCGAGCAAGTCTCCCGCCCCCGCTGGACGACGGCGCAATCGCCGTGGCCGCCGTCATGGCCGTCCTCCGGCAAACGCACGGCGGCGCCACGCCTGCGCCGTATTGATGGCAAGCAACATCGCGAAGGACAGGCCCAGGAGCACCGAGGCGATAGCGGCCGCGCCGGCATAGTCGAACTGTTCGAGCTTGACCAGAATAAGCAGGGGCGCGATCTCGGACACCATGGGCATATTGCCGGCGATGAAGATCACGGATCCGTACTCGCCGATCGCACGGGCGAACGCCATGGCGAATCCTGCCAGCAGCGCGGGCGCGATGGTCGGCAGCAGCACACGGATGAATATCTGGACCGGCCTTGCGCCCAGGCTGGATGCGGCCTCTTCCAGCGACCCCTCGATATCTTCCAGCACAGGCTGCACCGTGCGGACGACGAAAGGAATGCCGATGAAGATCAACGCGACCACGATGCCCGCGGGCGTATAGGCGATCTTGATGCCGAGTGGCGCGAGCAGCCCGCCGATCCAGCCGTTCGGCCCCAGCAACGCAGCCAGCGCGATGCCGGCGACCGCGGTCGGCAGGGCAAACGGCAGGTCGACAAGCGCATCGAGCAGGCCCTTGCCGGGAAACCGGTAGCGCACCAGCACCCATGCCACCAGCAGACCGAAAACCAGGTTGACGAGTGCGGCAAGCAGCGATGCGCCGAAGGTGATGCGATAGGCGGCAAGCACGCGCGGCGATGTGACGGCGGCGAAGAAAGCCTCCCAGCTCAGGCCGGCGGCCTTGATCAGCAATGCCGACAGCGGCAGCAATACCAGGATGCCCAGATACGCCAGCGATATCCCCAGCGTCAAGTTCAGCCCCGGCATGACACGCGGGGTACGCGCACCGTGCCCGGCCCGTGCCAGGTGTGCCCCTGGCAAACGCGGCGCGGGCGTGCCGGCCGCGGGCAGTGTCAGGCCGGCCATCGCCATGCGCCTACTGTTTGACATAGATCTGGTCGAACATGCCCTGCTCCGCGAAATGCGCCTTGTCCACCTCGGGCCAGCCGCCCAGGTCGCGGATGGTGAACAGCTCCAGCGCGGGGAATTGCGCTGCGTAGGCGGCCTTGGCCTTGGCGCCGATCGGCCGGTAGTAATTGCGGGCGATCAGGTCCTGCGCCTCGTCGGAATACAGATGCTTCAGATAGGCTTCGGCGACTTCGCGCGTGCCCTTGCGATCGACGTTCCGGTCCACGACCGCCACCGAGGGTTCGCACAGCACGCTGAGGTTGGGAACGACGATTTCGAGTTCGCCCGCGCCGAATTCCTTCCGCGCCAGGAAGGCATCGTTTTCCCAGGAGATCAGCACATCTCCCACGCCCCGCTGCGCGAACGTGATGGTCGATCCGCGCGCGCCCGAATCCAGCACCGGCACATTACGGTAGAGCCTTTCGACGAAATCACGCGCACCCGCTTCGCCCGACTTGCGCCGCGCATGTTCCCATGCCGCGAGATAGTTCCAGCGTGCGCCCGCCGATGTCTTGGGATTGGGCGTAATGACGGACACTCCGGGCTTGACGAGGTCGTCCCAGCCCTTGATGCCCTTCGGATTACCCTTGCGCACCACCAGAATGATGGTCGACGCATAAGGCGACGCGTTGTCGGGCAGCCGGCTTTCCCACCCCGGCTTGACGAGGCCGCCGTGGGTAACCAATGCTTCGATATCCGGCGCGAGTCCCAGCGTCACCACATCGGCATCGACACCGTCGATCACGCTGCGCGCCTGCTTGGAGGAACCTCCATGCGAATTCCTGATGGAAACATCCTGGCCCGTCTTGGCTTTCCAATACCGCGCGAACAAGGGGTTGTACTGCGCATACAGCTCGCGCGTGGGGTCGTATGAGACATTCAGCAGCTCAAGCGGCCGTGCCTGCGCACGCGCCGCGGGCAGCAGCTGTGTCAGGCCCATGCAGGCAGAGGCCAAACCCAGCGCCCCTTTCAGGAAATCCCGTTTGTGCCTGTCGTGTGTCATGAAGTCCGTATCCGCGATATCGCGCGCCAGTGGCGCCGAATGTGATGGGGCGGCGAAGCCGCCTTCACGATGAAGCGGAATTGTGGAGGGTATGGACGGCGCATCAAACGAAAATGTGCTTGTTTGCATATTTCCGGATCCGCTTTCGCCCCGTGGCGGCGCGGGGGAAAGAGACTCGCGGGTGCGCCCCGTACCGCGCAAAAAAGAAAGCCGCCGGTTCACGGCGGCCTTCGCACGATGGGTTGCCGTTCTTGTCTTATTTATTGGGCTGGGGCGTGATGCGCAGATAGGGCCGCACCGCCTTGTAGCCTTTGGGGAACTTCTGCTTGATGACCTCTTCGTCCTTCAGCGAAGGGACGATGATGACGTCGTCCCCATCCTGCCAATTGACCGGCGTGGCCACGCTATGGCTGTCGGTCAGTTGCAGCGAATCGATCACCCGAAGGATCTCGTTGAAGTTGCGTCCGGTACTGGCCGGATAGGTAATGATCAGGCGCACTTTCTTCGCCGGATCGATGATGAACACCGAACGCACGGTAACCGTGGCGCTGGCATTCGGGTGAATCATGTCATAGAGCTCCGACACCTTGCGATCTTCGTCCGCCAGGATGGGAAAGTTGACCTTCGTGCCTTGCGTATCGTTGATGTCGTCGATCCACTTGGTGTGCGAATCGACGGGGTCCACCGACAGGGCCAGCACTTTGACGTTGCGCTTGGCGAACTCGTCCGCCAGTTTGGCGGTGTAGCCCAGCTCCGTGGTGCATACCGGGGTGAAGTCGGCTGGGTGCGAAAAGAGGACGCCCCAGCTATTGCCCAGGTAGTCATGAAAACGGATGGGGCCGACGGAGGATTTCTGTTCAAAATCGGGCGCTTCATCGCCCAAACGTAGCTGTCCCATGCTCGATCCTATATCCAGAGAAAACAAACGCCGGGCGCGAGATGCGATCCGGCGGACACACGGAATGGCGCCGTGCCCCGACGCAATCCATTTGTCATTCTGGCATCAAACCCGTACGTCGAAAAGCCAGAATGCATATAACCTTATGCAATATCGGCGTAAGCGGCGCAAGTGTCCGCAACGGCGCCCGCCTGCACGGCGGCCGACAGCGCGGCGGCACGCGGCAGGATGTGCGCGCCAAAGAAGAACGCCGTCGCCAACTTGTTGCGCAGGAATTCCCGGGGCCATTCAGACGCGGCGTCCGCGTCTTCCAGACGGCGATGGCAGACCACCGCCGCCCGCCCCATCTGCCAGCCCGCCATCAGTATCCCGCTGAGCATCAGAAAGGGCACGCTGCCGGCGAATACCGCGCGCACGTTGCCCATCGCCGTCCGCGCCATGAATTCCAGGGCCTGCTGCTGGGCCTGCATGGCCTGGGCCAGATTCCCCCGCAGCAACGCCAGACCGGCCGCGGCCTCCGCACCCGCGGTCGCCTCGGCGGCCTGCAGCGCGTCGAGGGTGCCGCGCATTTCCTGCTGGATACGGCGGGCAGTCGCGCCGCCGTCGCGCAGCAGCTTGCGGCCGATCAGGTCGTTCGCCTGGATGGCGGTGGTCCCCTCATAGATGGGCAGGATGCGGGCGTCGCGATAGTGTTGCGCGGCGCCCGTTTCTTCGATGTATCCCATGCCGCCGTGGACCTGTACGCCAAGCGAGGCGACCTCCACCGCGGACTCCGTGCAGAACCCCTTTACCACCGGAACCATGAATTCATAGAAAGCGCGATTGCGGTCGCGTGTTTCCGCGTCGGGATGGTGATTGGCCAGATCGAGGGCTGCGGCGGTCACATAGGACAGCGAACGTCCGCCCTCCGTCAGCGCCCGCATCGTCAGCAGCATGCGCTGTACGTCGGGATGGCGGACGATGGCGACCGGTCCGCTGGAACCCTCCACCGCCCGGCCCTGTACCCGCTCGCGCGCATAGGCCAGCGCCTGCTGGGTGGCGCGTTCGGCCAGGGCCACGCCCTGCTGCCCCACGGCGTAGCGCGCCGCGTTCATCATGATGAACATGTACTCCAGCCCGCGGTTTTCCTCGCCCACCAGGTAGCCGATGGCTCCCTCGCCCACCTCTCCCTTGCCGCCGCCGTATATCAGCACCGCGGTCGGGCTACCGTGGATGCCCAGTTTATGTTCCAGCGAAGCGCACCACACATCGTTGCGTGTTCCCGGGGCGCCATCGGCCGCGGGCAGGAACTTCGGCACCACGAACAGCGATATTCCCTTCACCCCGGGCGGGGCATCCGGCGTGCGCGCCAGCACCAGGTGGACGATGTTCTCCGCCATGTCATGCTCACCGTAGGTGATGAAGATCTTCTGGCCCGACACGCGATAGCTGCCATCCGGCTGGGGTACGGCGCGCGTGGCGATCTGGGCCAGGTCCGAGCCGGCCTGCGGCTCGGTCAGATTCATCGTGCCCGTCCATTTGCCCGAGACGAGATTGGGTACATAGGTGTCGCGCAGCGTCTGGCTTCCCACGGTGAGCAAGGCTTCGATGACACCATCGGTCAACAAGGGGCAGAGCGAAAAAGCCAGGCAGGCCGAATTGATATTCTCGTTGGCGGTGGCCGCCACGACCTTGGGCAGGCCCTGCCCGCCCCAGGCAACCGGATGCAGCAAGCCCTGCCAACCGCCTTCCGCATAAGTGCGGTAAGCCGCCGCATAGCCGGGCGGGGTCGCTACCGCGCCGTCGCGCCAGGCGGCGGGTTCGCGATCGCCGATGCGATTCAGCGGCGCCACGGCCTCTTCCACGAAGCGCGCGTTCTCGCGCAATACCGCATCCACCACATCGGCGGGTGCCTCTTCGTACCCCGGCAAGGCCAGAATTTCGTCCAGGCCGGCCAGCTCCTTGAGCGTGAAACGGATATCCGCGATCGGTACGTGGTAGCTCATGTCGTCTCCTTGTCGGACGCGGCCCGCCCCGCGCCCCGTGGGAAAGCCCCGGCCATGGCCGGGCGATGCATGCCGGAAGGCGGATAGGCCGCTTGCTGCCGGAAGCAAAACGGCCGCCCACCAGGACGGCCGTTGACGTGCGCGCGGCGGACCGCGATGCGCCTTGGTTCTTCTATATTAAATTAAAGCGCGTTGACCAGTTCCGGCACCAAAGTGAACAGGTCTCCGACCAGGCCGTAATCGGCCACGCCGAAAATCGGCGCTTCCGCGTCCTTGTTGATGGCGACGATCACCTTGGAATCCTTCATGCCCGCCAAATGCTGGATGGCACCGGAGATACCGACGGCCACGTACAGTTGCGGAGCGACGATCTTGCCCGTCTGGCCGACCTGCCAGTCATTGGGTGCATAGCCGGCATCGACGGCCGCGCGCGAGGCGCCCAGTGCCGCGCCCAGCTTGTCCGCCAGCGGGTCCAGGATTTTGAAGTTTTCCGCGCTGCCCAGGCCGCGGCCACCCGATACGACGGCGCGCGCGCCGGCCAGTTCGGGACGATCGCTCTTGGCCAGCTCACGGCCGACGAACGACGACAGGCCGCTATCGGCCACGGGCGCCACCGTTTCGACCTGCGCCGAACCGCCCTGCGCGGCCACGGCGTCGAACGCCGTGGTACGCACGGTGATGACCTTGACCGCATCGCCGGACTGCACGGTGGCGATGGCGTTGCCCGCATAGATCGGCCGTTCGAAAGTATCCGGCGAGTTCACCGCCGAAATGTCGGAGATCTGCGCGACGTCCAGCTTGGCCGCCACGCGGGGCGCGACGTTCTTGCCCGAAGCCGTCGCGGGGAACAGGATGTGGCTGTAGTTCGACGCCACCGCCAGCACCTGCGCGGCGACGTTTTCGGCCAGGCCATCGGCCAGATGCGGCGCATCGGCCAGCAGGACCTTGGATACGCCCGCGATCCGGGCGGCTTCTTCCGCCACGGCCTGCGCGCCGCCGCCAGCCACCAGCACATGTACGTCGCCGCCCAGCTTGGCGGCCGCCGCCACCGTATTCAGCGTTGCCCCTTTCAACTGGGCGTTATCGTGTTCCGCAATAACCAGGCTCGTCATCTCAAACCACCTTCGCTTCGTTCTTCAGTTTGTCCACCAGCGTCGCCACATCGGGCACCTTGATGCCGGCCTTGCGGGCGGGCGGCTCGGTGACCTTCAGGGTCTTCAGGCGCGGCGCCGGATCCACGCCCAGGTCCTGCGGCGTGACGGTGTCCAGCGTCTTTTTCTTCGCCTTCATGATGTTGGGCAGCGTGACGTAGCGCGGCTCGTTCAGACGCAGGTCGGTGGTCACGATGGCGGGCAGTGTCAGCGCGACGGTTTCCAGGCCGCCGTCGACTTCGCGCGTCACCGTCGCCTTGCCGTCGGCGATCTCGACCTTGTTGGCGAAAGTGGCTTGCGGCCAATCCAGCAGCGCGGCCAGCATCTGCCCGGTCTGGTTGGCGTCATCGTCGATGGCCTGCTTGCCCAGGATCACCAGTTGCGGCTGCTCCCTGTCCACCAGGGCCTTCAGCAGCTTGGCAACGGCCAGCGGTTGCAGATCGGCATCGGTCTGGACCAGGATGCCACGATCCGCGCCGATCGCCATCGCGGTGCGCAGCGTTTCCTGGCACTGCGCGACACCGCACGACACGGCGATCACTTCGCTGGCTGTGCCTTTTTCCTTGAGCCGGGTGGCCTCTTCCACGGCGATTTCGTCGAACGGGTTCATCGACATTTTGACGTTGGCGATGTCCACGCCCGTTTGATCGGATTTCACGCGTACCTTGACGTTGTAGTCAACCACGCGTTTGACCGGTACCAAGACCTTCATCCAACAGCCTCCAGATATCGAATAATTGAACGCCGCGCGAGGGCCGCGGCGCTCCGGGAATCGAACGATTCTACAACGGCGGGCGGCTACAGCCGCGCCAGCTCGCGGATATGGGCCACGGCGCTGCGGCCCAGCGCGGAGAGGTCGTAGCCGCCCTCCAGCATGCTGACGACCCGTCCCTGCGCATGACGGTCGGCCACCTGCATGAGCTGATGGGTGATCCAGGCGTAATCCGCCTCGACCAGGCCCAACTGCCCCAGTTCGTCCTCGCGGTGGGCGTCGAAGCCCGCCGATACCAGGACGAGCTGAGGCCGATGGGCCTCCAGGCGGGGCAGCCACTCGCGCGTCACGATCTCGCGCACCTCCGGGCCGGCCGTATAGGCGGGCACGGGGATATTGACCATATTGCCGGCGCTCGGTTGCGCGCCGCTGAACGGATAGAACGGGTGCTGGAAAATTCCGCACATCAGCACGCGCGGGTCGCCGGCGAAAATATCTTCGGTCCCGTTGCCATGATGCACGTCGAAATCGACGATGGCGACGCGCTCCAGGCCATGGCGCGCCATGGCGTGATGCGCCGCGATGGCCACGTTGTTGAACAGGCAGAAACCCATGGCCCGGTCGCGGCAGGCGTGATGGCCGGGGGGCCGCACCGCGCAGAACGCCGTCGGGGCTTCGCCGGTCATGACCCAGTCCACCGCCTGCACGCCCGCGCCCGCGGCGTGCAAAGCGGCTTCGTAGCTGTGCGGGTTCATCTGGGTATCCGCGTCCAGCGCCCGGTAACCCTGGCTGGGGACCGCCGCGGCGAGCGCGTCCACATAGGCGGCGCCATGGGCACGCAGCAGGGCTTCGCGCGGCGCGGCGGGTGCTTCGCGCGCGTCCAGATAGGGCATGATGCCGCTGGCCAGCAGCTGATCCGAGATGGCATCCAGCCGCTGCGGGCATTCCGGGTGCCACTCGCCCATCTCGTGCATGCGGCAGGACGGGTGGGTAAGATACAGGGTCTCCATGGGAGGATTATGTTCACCTGTCGGCAATTACTGCAACTCGGACTGATTACCGCCCTATTGACGGGCTGCTCCACCGCGCAGGATGGCCCGGCCCACGCCGCCGGGCCGTCGGCATCCCAGGCTGGCATCCCCGCTGCGCCGGACGCTTCCGTCCCGCGTATCCGCATCGGCCCGCCACCCGGCGAAGGCTCTGCGTCCACGATAGGCAGCGAAGGCGGCGCCGTGCCGGCGGATGAGCAGCGATCCGCCGTGGCGGCTGCCGACGGGCGCATGCGCGCCGACGTGCAGGCGTTCATCCAGCAACTGGCCGGCCAGCGCGGCCTGCCGGCGTCCCAATTGACCGGCGCGCTGGCGGATGCACGTTACAGCCCGACCGTGGCGCGGCTGATCGCGCCGGCACCCGGCCGCAAGGTGTCGCGCAGCTGGATGACATATCGCGCTCGGGTGGTAGAACCCAGGCGCATCGGCTGGGGCGTGGAATTCTGGCAAGACAACGCCGACACCCTGAACCAGGCGGCGCAGCGTTTCGGGGTTCCGCCGGCCATCATTGTCGGCATCATCGGCGTGGAGACCCTGTACGGCCGCAATATGGGGAATTTCCGCGTTTTGGACGCGCTATCGACCCTGGCCTTCGACTATCCCGATCCTTCCAAGCCCGAGCGCGCACAGATGTTCCAATCGCAGCTGGCGGATTTCCTGACGCTGGTGCTGCAGGGCAAACTCGATCTGCAAACGCAGGGGTCATACGCGGGCGCCATCGGCATGCCGCAGTTCATGCCGGGCAGCATCATGAATTACGCGATCGACGGCGACGGCAGCGGCCACATCGACCTGACCAACAATCCCCGTGACGCCATTCTGTCGGTCGCCAACTTCCTGGTGCAACATGGCTGGGAAAGAGGCCGTCCCGTGTTCGCGCCCATTGCGCTGCCGCCCGATGCCGGCCGGCTGGTGGACGGCGGCCTGGCACCGACGCGCACATGGCCGCAATTGCAAGCTGCCGGAGCCACGCTGAACCCGAACGGAATGCCGGTCGCGGATAACGGCTGGCAGCAAGGCATGCTGGGCGTCATCGACTTGCCGGAAGAGTCCGCCGGCACCGCCGAATATCGTACGGGCACGGTGAATTTCTTCGCCCTGACGCAGTACAACCACAGCTATTTCTACGCCACGTCCGTGGCGGACCTGGGCGCGGCCATCCAGGCACGGATGGCCGCCGTGGCGGCCCGTTCGGCTCAGTTGAATACGCCGGTGGACAGGTAGCGGTCGCCCCGATCGCAGACGATGAAAACGATGGTGGCGTTTTCGACGCGGGCGGCCACGCGCATCGCGCCGACCAGCGCGCCGCCTGAAGAGATCCCGGCGAAAATGCCTTCTTCGGCCGCCAGCCGGCGCGACATCTCTTCCGCGTCGGCCTGCCTGATGTTTTCGTAGGCGTCTACCCGGCCGCGATCGAAAATGGCGGGAAGGTAGGCTTCCGGCCATTTGCGTATGCCGGGGATCTGCGAACCTTCCTCCGGTTGCGCGCCGATGACCTGGATCGCCGGATTGCGTGCCTTCAGATACGTGGACACGCCCATAATGGTGCCGGTGGTACCCATCGCGCTGACGAAATGGGTGATGCCGCCTTCGGTCTGCGTCCAGAGCTCCGGCCCGGTGCCCTCGATGTGGGCCCGGGGATTATCCGGGTTGGCGAACTGGTCCAGCACCTTGCCCTTGCCTTCGCTCTGCATCGCCGTGGCGAGATCGCGCGCGTATTCCATACCGCCCTTGTCGGCGGGGGTCAGGATCAACTCCGCCCCGTAGGCCGTCATGGCGGCGCGGCGCTCCACCGAAAGGTTGTCAGGCATGATCAGGATCATGCGGTAGCCGCGCATCGCCGCCACCATGGCCAGCGCGATGCCCGTATTGCCGCTGGTGGCCTCGATCAATGTATCGCCCGGCTTGATTTCGCCGCGCGCCTCGGCGTGGCGGATCATGGACAAGGCAGGCCGGTCCTTGACCGAGCCCGCCGGGTTGTTGCCCTCCAGCTTGGCCAGGATGACATTGCCGCGGGCGGCATTATCGGCCCCAGGGATGCGCTGCAAGCGCACCAGCGGGGTATTGCCGACTGTCTGTTCGACGGTGGGATAGGTGACGGTTTTCATGCTTCAACTATAACCCTGCGCCTGGATGGCCGACGCGAAGGCCGCGTCGGCGCCAGGGATACGTGCGGGGGATCAGTGAGCGCCGCGCGGTGGCACGCGGGCGGGCTGCGTAGCCTTGTTGCGTCCCGGCGCACCGCTGGCCGTGGCAGCGCCGGTCGACGGCCGGATGCCGGGGGCGGCCTGGCCGGCCGTCACGCGCAGGCCGGCGGCTTCCAGCGCCTGGACGCGACGCGGCCCAATGCCGCGAACGCGGTCGGAGAGGTCTTCCATGGACTCGAAGCGCCCGCCGCGTTCGCGTTCCTTGACGATGGTTTCGGCCGTTTTCGGCCCGACACCGCGGATGGCGCGCAACTGGTCGACCGTGGCGCTGTTCACATCCAGCGCTTGTGCCGGCAGGACCGCCAGCGAGAGGCCGGCGGCCAGCGCCAGCCGGCCGAACGCGCGCTGCCAGCGCGATCGCCGCGGTGCCGCCATGCGCGGCGCCGCGATACGGGCAGGCGGCGCCTGGAAGGTCGCCACGGGATTATGCAGAAAAGGGTTCATGTAGCCTCCGGACAGCGGGTGAAAGGCGTTGGTGGGTGGCGTCTGGAACGCCATGGCCATCATCGCTTGCCGCCGTCCGGGGCGAAGCGCGAGTGAACGCAAAGGTCCACCCGGGAATCTACGCTTGCTTGCGCGCGCGCCAATAGCGCACGTATTCCGCCACGCCCGTCTGCACGTCGCGCATGGGCTGGTCGAAGCCGGCCGCGCGCAGGCGGCTGGTGTCCGCCTGGGTGTAGCTCTGGTAGCGGCCCTTGAGGTCGTCGGGGAATGGGATGTAGCGGATCAACCCCTGGCTGACGAGCTGATCCAGGGCAAGCGCGGGCTCGCCCCGCTCTTCGCGCAGCGCGTTGACCACGGCCATCGCCACATCGTTGAACGGCTGCGCCCGTCCGGTTCCGCAATTGAAGATGCCCGACGTCTTCGGGTTGTCCAGGAAGTGCAGGTTGACCGCGACCACGTCTTCGACCGAAATGAAGTCGCGGCTTTGGCCACCGTCGGGATACCCGTCCCACCCCGCGAACAATCGCACATGGCCTTCGGCCAGGAACTGGTTCATGTTGTGAAACGCCACGGAGGCCATGCGGCCCTTGTGCTGCTCATGCGGGCCATAGACGTTGAAGTAACGCAGGCCCACGACCTGTGCCGTCAACCCGGACAACCGCGTGCGCAGCACCTGGTCGAACAGCAGTTTGGAGTAGCCGTAGACGTTCAGGGGATGTTCGTTGGCCGGGTCTTCCGCGTAGACCGACGAACCGCCATAGGTGGCCGCCGAGGACGCATAGAGGAAAGGCACGCATTCCGATTGGCAGTAGTCGAACAATTCCAGCGTCACGCGGTAATTGTTGTCCATCATGTACTTGCCGTTGCGCTCGGTCGTATCGGAACATGCGCCCTGGTGAAACACGGCCTTGACGTTCGGCAATGCGCGCCGGGACACCAACTGGCGGAAGTAGTCCTTGTCCATGTAGTCCGCGATACGGCAATCCGCCAGGTTGACGAATTTGTCGCCATCGCTCAGGTCGTCCACCGCGATGATTTCCTGGATGCCGCGCCGGTTCAGACCGCGCACCAGGTTGCTGCCGATGAAGCCTGCCGCTCCGGTAACGACGATCATGATAGGTCTCCCAATTCCTTTGCACTGACAGTGGACGTGCCCAGCTTGCCGACCACCACGCCCCCGGCACGGTTGGCCCAGCGCATGGCCAGCGGCCACGGCATGCCCACCGCGCGCGTAACCGCCAGCGTGGCCAGGACAGTATCGCCCGCGCCCGAAACGTCGAAAACTTCGTGCGCCTGGGCATCCACGTGCTCGCTGCCCTCGTGCGTAAAAAGCGTCATGCCCTGTTCCGAGCGCGTCACCAGCAGGGCTTCCAGGGCCAGGTCGCTCCGCAGGCGCTGCGCGCGCGCGGCCAGGTCTTCCTCGGACGCCCATCGCCCCACGGCCTGCTGCATTTCCGATCGGTTGGGCGTCACGAGCGTGGCGCCACGATAGATATCGTAGTGGTCGCCTTTCGGATCCACCAGCACAGGGACGCCGGCGGCCCGGGCGCTCTGGATGAGCTGCGGCACGCGCGTCAATGCGCCCTTGGCATAGTCGGACAGGACCACCACGTCATGGCCGGCCAGGTGCCGTTCGAACTCCGCGCCCAATGCGTCCAGGGCGGAAGCACGCGGGGACTCCTCGAAATCCACGCGCAGCAACTGCTGTTGGCGACCCAGGACGCGCATTTTCAGGGTCGTGGGATGGCCGGCGTCGGCGACCAGCGCCGGGACGATGCCGGCATCGCGCGCAAGGGCGTGTATCCGTTCACCCGCCTCGTCCGCGCCGACCACGCCTATCAGGGTGGCTTGTCCACCCAGGCTGACCACGTTGCGCGCGACGTTCGCAGCCCCGCCCAGTCGATCCTCGCGGCGCGCCACGCGCACAATCGGCACCGGCGCCTCCGGCGACACGCGATCGACCTCGCCGAACCAATAGCGGTCCAGCATCACATCGCCTACGACAAGGATGCGGCGACGCGAAATGTCGCCCACGGGAAATGCACTCATTCAAGTTCTTCCAAACGGCGCGGCGCATAGGTTTCCCATGCGTTGCAGCCCGGACATTGCCAATAATAACGGCGCGCCTGAAAACCGCAGGAACGGCAGGCATAGCGGTCCAGGCGCTGGGTATGCTTGTGAATCAGGCTGCGCAACAGGGTAAGGTCGGCCCCGGGCACCGGGCTGACTTCGCCGTCCCCGCCGGGAGCGGCCAGTTCGGCTTCCAGCAGGCGATCCAGGCCGAGCAGCGAGGGATGATGGCGCAGCGCGGCACGGGCAAAGGCCCAGGCCGGCGTCGCCCCCTGCAGCGCGCGCAATTCGCGGAATACCACGTTGAACAGATCCAGCGACGGATACTTGGCGTACTGCTTTTGCAGCAGGTCGAGCGCCGCCTCGGCGCTGTTATTCGCCCGATAGCTGTTGAGCAGGGACTCGGCCACCAGGCCAGCGTATTCCGGTTCGTCGGTCAGGACGGACTCCAGGTGCAGGCGCTCGCGCTTGGCGTCGCCCTCGAGGGCGGCAAGCCGGGCACGCAGCATTGAGATCCGCACCAGCGAGCCTTTACTGGGCGTATTGCCCTCGCCCGCAATGCTGGCCGCGTGGTCGGCCGCGTCCAGGGCGGTCAGCGCGGCGTCGATGTCCGGCGGCTGCGTGGACATGGCCTGTTGGGCCAGCTCGCAGTGGTAATGCACCAGTTGGGGCACCGGCTCGTCCACCAAACCGCGCAGCGTCTTGACGGCATCGATGGCGCGCGGGCAGTCGTGTTCGGATTCGTAGATGCGTATCAGCGAGCGCAGGGCGGGCAGCGAATAACGCGTATCGCGCAGTTGCTTGAAGCCGGCCTCCGCCCGATCCAGCATGCCCGCCTTCAGGAAGTCCTGGGCCAGTTCGTGCTGGGCATGCTCGCGCTGCGCGACGGGGAGGTCCGCGCGGTTGAGCAGGCTTTGATGCACGCGGATGGCGCGCTCCATTTCCCCGCGACGCCGAAACAGGCTGCCCAGGGCGAAGTGCAGCTCGGTGGTTTCCGGATCCAGCTTGGCGACTTCGACGAAGGCGTCGATCGCGCGGTCCGGCTCTTCATTCAGCAGGAAATTCAGGCCGCGAAAGTAGGAGTCCGGCAGGACCCGGGTTTCCGACAGCATCTGGCGGATATCGAAACGCGCCGCCAGCCAGCCCAGCGCGAACAACAGAGGGACGAAAATCAACCACCAGGGTTCAAAATCCACGGCGCTCGCTCATGCAGGGTTGGGACACGCGCCGCAGTGCGGCGATGAAAACGGTCATCGGCATCACAGGGGCGACATCGGGGCGATGGCTTCCGGCGGTACATCGGCCGGCTGGCCGGCCTGGTTGTTCATGGCAGCCTGCATGCGGTCCAGCTCCTTGCGCAGGCGTACGGCTTCGCGCCGGCGGCGCATCGCCGCGGGTACGGTCAACAACAGCCCAAAGATGGCACCGACCACGAAAGTGACCAGCATGACCACGATCAGCGGCACATCGTGCATGATGTAGTCGCCGTAGAAATTGACCTGGACAGGGTTGGTGTTCTTGAGCGCGAACATCAGCACCGCGACGAATACGATCAATCGCAGCGCCCAGACGAAATAGCGCATGACGCGAGCTCCACAGGGTTGGATATCAGGATTGTAAGCGCGCTTTGTGCCGGCCACCCCAATCTCATCAATGCGCCGGCGGTCTCGTTGGCGGCCGGGGACGACTTTTTGCCTTTCGGCACGCACGGGGCAAAAAAAAACCACCGGTTCGCGGTGGCTTTTTCTGCCTGCTATCGGAGAGACCCGACGGAGAGA
The DNA here is from genome assembly GCF_057362025.1 of Bordetella sp. Taxonomy (NCBI): domain Bacteria; kingdom Pseudomonadati; phylum Pseudomonadota; class Betaproteobacteria; order Burkholderiales; family Alcaligenaceae; genus Bordetella; species Bordetella sp. Next base: position 23,086 of record NZ_JBMQQZ010000026.1, read on the forward strand.
CCCAACGAGGAATGCCGGCGGAAGCCTGGCTGCAGGGCACGGCGAAGACACCGGCCCGGTCAAGGCGGCAAGCGCCGCCGGCCGGATCAGAGCATCGCGTGGGCACCCACGCCCGACACCGCGGTTTCCACGCTGTCGCCGGCAGCATTCGACGAAGCCTCGTCGGTGCTGTCCAGGTCGACACGTTCGCGAAGTTCCTTGCCCGCCTTGAAATGCGGCACCTGTTTACCAGGCACCAACACCTGTTCGCCGGATTTGGGATTGCGGCCGATGCGCGGGGAACGCCGCGACAACGAAAAACTGCCGAAACCCCGGATCTCGATACGCTGGCCCGCGGCAAGTGCCTGGGCCATCGCATCGAGGATCGTCTTCACGGCGAAATCGGTATCGCGGGCGGCCAGCTGTGGATAGCGGGCCGCCAAGGCGGCGATAAGCTCCGACTTGGTCACAACGATTTAACCGTCGTTGCGCTGCTGGTCCAGCTTGGCCTTCAGCAGGGCACCCAGGTTGGTGGTACCCGACGAAGCGCTGGCTTCAGACATGCGCTGGATCGTATCCGCGGTTTCGGCGTTGTCACGCGCCTTGATGGACAACTGGATCGAACGCGTCTTGCGATCGACGTTGACGATCATGGCTTCGATGTTGTCGCCGGCGTTCAGCACCGTCGTGGCGTCTTCGACACGGCCCGAGGAGATCTCGGACGCGCGCAGATAGCCTTCGACGTCAACCGACAGCGTCACCACGGCGCCCTTGGGCTCGACCGACTTGATCGTGCCAGGAACGACCGCGCCCTTGTCATGGGTCGCGACGAAGTTGTTGAACGGATCGCCTTCCAGCTGCTTGATGCCCAGCGAGATGCGTTCCTTGTCGGTGTCGATGCCCAGAACCACGGCTTCGATCTCGTCGCCCTTCTTGAAGTTGCGCACGGCTTCTTCGCCGGACTCCGTCCAGGACAGGTCGGACAGGTGCACCAGGCCATCGATGCCACCGGGCAGGCCGACGAACACGCCGAAGTCCGTGATGGACTTGATCGCGCCCTGAACCTTGTCGCCACGCTTGAAGTTCGTGGCGAACTCTTCCCACGGATTCTGGCGGCACTGCTTCATGCCCAGCGAGATACGGCGACGGTCCTCGTCGATTTCCAGGACCATGACTTCGACTTCTTCGCCCAGGGTCACGACCTTGCGCGGATCGACGTTCTTGTTGGTCCAGTCCATTTCGGACACGTGCACCAGGCCTTCGATACCGGCTTCGACTTCGACGAACGCGCCGTAGTCGGTCAGGTTGGTAACCTTGCCGAACAGGCGGGTACCCTGCGGATAACGACGGGCCAGGCCCACCCACGGATCTTCGCCCAGCTGCTTGACGCCCAGGGAGACACGACTCTTTTCCTGGTCGAACTTGAGAACCTTGGCTTCCACTTCCTGGCCCACCTGCAGGACCTCGGAGGGATGGCGCACACGGCGCCATGCCATGTCGGTGATGTGCAGCAGACCGTCGATACCGCCCAGGTCCACGAACGCGCCGTAGTCGGTGATGTTCTTGACCACGCCCTTGACCACCGCGCCTTCGTGCAGGGTTTCGAGCAGCTTCTGGCGCTCTTCGCCCATGCTGGCTTCCAGCACCTGGCGGCGCGACAGCACGACGTTGTTGCGCTTGCGGTCCAGCTTGATGACCTTGAATTCGAGGGTCTTGCCTTCGTACGGCGTCGTGTCCTTGACCGGACGCAGGTCGACCAGCGAACCCGGCAGGAACGCGCGGATGCCGTTGGTCATGACGGTCAGGCCGCCCTTCACCTTGCCGGTGATGGTGCCGGTGACCAGTTCGCCGTTGTCCAGCGCCTGCTCGAGCTGCAGCCAGGCCGACAGGCGCTTGGCGCGGTCGCGCGACAGGATGGTGTCACCGTAGCCGTTTTCCAGCGAATCGATGGCCACCGAGACGAAATCGCCCGGGTTGACTTCGACTTCGCCCTGATCGTTCAGGAATTCTTCCAGCGGAATCAGCGCTTCGGACTTCAGCCCAGCATTGACGACGACGAAGTTGTGGTCGATACGCACGACTTCGGCACTGATGACCTCGCCGGACTTCATGTCCTGGTTCTTGAGGCTTTGGGCAAACAGGTCGGCAAAGCTTTCACTGCCCATGGCGTCAAGGACAGCAGTAGAGGGATTGGAAGACATTGAATTGAAATCCATAGGCCAGGATGGCCTGGTTGTATGTGCACGCCAGCACGGCTTGCCCGTACCAGCGGAGTGGAACAAAACCGACGGGAACAGCGCTATCTGGGAGCGATATTCCCGGCGGCACCGGAAGAACCTTTTGCTTTCCCTGCCGTACCCGCGGCGCCGGGCTTGAGCACACCGTCGCGCGGGCCGTTCCAGAGATCGAGTATGGCTTGCACCGTTTCCTGAGCCGTCATTTTCGACGAATCCAATACCTTGGCGTCCGCAGCCGGCGCCAGAGGCGCCACCGAACGCTGGGTATCGCGGGCGTCGCGCTCGCGCATATCTCGCAGAAGGTCATCAAGATTAGCAGAAATACCCTTTTCCATCAACTGCTTACGCCTTCTTTCCGCCCGCGCTTCCACATCCGCGACCAGGAAAACCTTGAGTTCGGCGTCGGGGAAGACCACCGTGCCCATATCGCGGCCGTCGGCCACCAGGCCGGGGGCCCGCCGAAAGGCGCGCTGGCGGTCGAGCAAGGCCTGGCGCACCGATCCGAAAGCCGCCACCCGCGAGGCGAAATTACCGACCCGCTCCTGGCGGATGTCGTAGCCGACCTCGCGGCCGTCCAGATAGATATGCGGGCCGTCGAAACGCACCGGCAGCGTGCGGGCCGCCTCGGCCACGGCGGCCTCGTCCTCCGGCGCGATGCCCTGTTCCAGCGCCGAGAGCGCCGTAAGACGGTAGAGCGCCCCGCTATCGAGCACCGTCCAGCCCAGGCGCCGGGCGACGCCGTGCGCCACCGTCCCCTTGCCGGAAGCGGTGGGGCCGTCGATGGCAATAACGGGGGGCGGCGCCGCGACGGTGTCCCGGGTCGTATCGTCTGCCTGCGTCATACGGGCTCCTCGCCGCCGACCAGGCCGGCATATACGTCGAAATACGTGGGGAAGGTCTTGCTGACACACCCCGGATCCAGGATGCGGACGGCGGCCGGCCCGAAGGCGGCCAGGGACATCGACATCGCCATCCGGTGGTCGTCCCAGGTTTCGATTTCGGCGTCGCGCCAGGCATCCGGCGCGGGCGGCGTCACTTCCAGCCAGTCGGGACCCGACGCCACGCCGGCGCCGAGCTTGGCCAGCTCGGTCTGCATGGCATGGATGCGATCGGTCTCTTTGACGCGCCAGCTGCCGATGTTGCGCAGTCGGCAGGGACCGTCGGCAAACAGGGCCAGCGCGGCTGCCGTCATGGCGGCATCGGGGATCAGGTTGAAATCCGCGTCGAAGGCGCGCAGGGTTTCGCCGTTCGCGACCCGGACACCGCGCGACTCGATCCAGTCGGCGCCAAACTCGATGTGCACGCCCATGGACTCCAGGGTCCGGGCAAAGGCCACGTCACCCTGTATGCTGTCGCGCCCTACCCCCTGCACCCGGACCGGGCCGCCGCCGATGGCGCCCAGCGCCAGGAAATACGACGCGGACGAGGCATCGCCCTCGACCGCGATGCGGCCGGGGCTGCGGTAGCAGGCGTTGGCGGGTACGGTGAAGCGCGACCAGCCGTCCCGCTGCACCGCCACACCGTAGCGCGCCATCAGGTTCAGGGTGATTTCGATATACGGCTTGGAAATCAGCTCGCCGACGATCTCGATCACCAGGGGCTCGCCCACGGTGTTGGTATAGATGGGGGCGGCCAGCAGCATGGCGGTCAGGAACTGACTGGAAACGGCACCCGGCATACGCACGGGCCCATGCGTCCCCAGCGGGCCGCTGCCGATATGCAAGGGCGGATAGCCTTCCTGGCCGGTGTAGTCGATGCGCGCGCCCAGCGCGCGCAAGGCATCGACGAGATCGCCGATGGGCCGTTCATGCATGCGCGGCACGCCGGAAATGCGATAGTCGCCGCCCATCAGGGCCAGGGCGGCCGTCAACGGGCGCACGGCGGTGCCGGCATTGCCAAGGAAAAGATCGGCCGACGGCTGCGCGAAGCGCGCGGCGCCCCGCAGCGTGACCCGCCCTTCCCCCTGCTCATCCAATGTGACCCGCAGCGCGCGCAACGCAGCCAGCATCACGCGGGTATCGTCGGAATCCAGCAAGCCGGAGATTTCCGTGGTGCCTTCCGCCAGCGCCGCCAGCAAAAGCACCCGGTTGGAAATACTCTTGGACCCCGGCAAGGATACCGTGCCCCGCGCCTGGACCGCGCGCGGCAGATCGAGAAAAGAAGCTCCGCTCATGTAAGCCCGTGTCCTGTCGTAAACCGTAGTCAGTCGCCCGGCGCGCGGGCCTAGTGCCCCGGCTTCCAGTCCCGCCGGAACCGCGCCGCCTCTTCCAGCAATGCTTCCAGCGCCGCACCGTCGCCGGCGTCCAGCGCCTGTTCCGCTTCGTCGAGCACCGCGCGCACCTGGGCCAGTTCCGCCTTCATCGCGGCACGGTTGGAAAGGAAAATATCGCGCCACATTTCCGCCGACCCCGCCGCAATGCGGGTGAAGTCGCGGAACCCCGTTCCGGCGATGGCAAGCCCCCGCCGGCAGTCCGCGCTGCGCGCCACCTGCGCCACGTATACGGCCGCCAGGAAATGCGGCATATGGCTGACCGAGGCCAGCACCTGGTCGTGCTCGGCGGCATCCATGTCCAGCACGCGGGCGCCGCAGGCTTCCCAGGCGGCCCGCACACGCGCGACGTCGGCCGCCAGGTTTTCCGGCAGCGGGGTCAGGATAACGCTGCGTCCAGTATAAAGACCTGGATCGGCAGCGTCAGGGCCGATTTTCTCGGCGCCGGCAATGGGGTGCCCAGGAACGAAGCTGGCGATGCGCTCGCCCAACGCCGCCCGCGCCGCCTGCGCCACGGTCGACTTGGTGCTGCCGGCGTCGGTCACGATGGCGCCGGGCTTCAACGCAGGCCGCATTTCGGCCAGTATGGCCCCGAAAGTGCCCACCGGGGCCGCCAGCATGATCAGGTCCGCCCGTGCCGCAGCCTCGGCGGCGCCCACCGCTTCGTCGATCAGGCCCAGTTCGCGCGCGCGTTCCAGCGATGGCCCGTTACGGCCCACGCCCAGGACCCGCCCCACATGGCCCGCCCGCCGCAAGGCGGCCGCGAAGGATCCGCCGATCAGGCCGACGCCCACCACGGCCAGTACTGGAATCGGCGGCGCCGGCACGCGTGCGTCAGCGGGCCCGGCCGTCATGATGGCTTCAGGACTTCGCCGAGCGCATCGATGAAACGCGCGTTTTCCTGCGGCAATCCGATGCTGACGCGCAGCCATTCCGGCAGGCCGTCGCCGGCGACCGGCCGCACGATCACACCCCGCTTGAGCAATTCAAGGTTGATGCGCGCCGCGTCGCCCACGTGCACCAATACGAAATTGCCGTAGCTGGGCACGTATTTCAGGCCGAGGGTGTCGAAAGCCTGGCACAACTGCGCCTTGCCTTCCTTGTTGAGGCGGTAGGAGCGCTCCAGGAAATCGCGGTCCTGCAGTGCCGCCGCGGCCGCGGCCTGGGCCAGCGTATTCACATTGAAAGGCTGGCGCACCCGGTTCAGAAGGTCCGTCAGAGCGGGCTGCGAGATGCCGAATCCGACACGCAGGCCAGCCAGCCCGTAGGCCTTGGACAGCGTGCGGGAAACGATCAGGTTGGGAAACTCGCGCACCCAGGCCACACTGTCGAAACGGTATTCCGGGTCCAAATACTCGTTGTAGGCCTCGTCCAGCACCACCACGACGCGCTCGCCGTGGCGTTCGCGCACCTGTTCCAGGAAGGCCTGGACACGCGGTGCCGGCAGGAAGGTGCCGGTGGGATTGTTCGGGTTGGCAATGAACACCACGCGGGTATCGTCGGCGATGGCGTCCAGCATGGCGTCCAGGTCGTGCCCGTAGTCGCGCGCCGGCACCATGATGTGGCGCGCGCCGCGTGCCTGCGTGGCCAGCCGGTACACCATGAACGCATGCTGCGCGTAAACCGCCGAAGTGCCCTTTTCCAGGAGCGCCAGGGCGACAAGTTCCAGGATGTCGTTGGATCCGTTGCCCAGCGTGATCCAGTCCATCGGCACGCCATACAGCCGGCATAGTGTGGACTTCAGTTCGAAGCCGTTAGGGTCCGGATAGCGGCCCAGGGCATTCGCGGCGGCCAGCATCGCACTGCGCGCGGACTGGGGCATGCCCAAGGGATTTTCGTTGGACGCCAGCTTGACGATGGTCGCCGGATCCAGGCCGAACTCGCGTGCGAGTTCTTCGATGGGCTTGCCGGCCTGATAAGGCGCGATGGCGCTTACGTGGGCCGGGGCGGCCAGGGTTTTGTTCGTGTCAGTCATAGCGGATTGGGCTTGCGCCGCGCGCGGGGCCCGGCCGTGCCGGAGCGCCGCGTGCGGCGACGCCGCCCTTCATTGCGCGGGATAGGAACCGAGGAGTTTGAAGAAAGCCACTTGCGAGCGCAGCGCCTCGAAGGCACGGGCGACGTGCGGATCCTGCGCGTGGCCCAGCACATCCACGTAAAAATAATATTCCCATTGGCCCGTGCGTGCCGGACGGGACTCGAATCTCGTCATCGACACTTTGTTTTCCGCCAGGGGTGCCAGCATTTCATACACCGCGCCGGCGCGGTTGGGCACCGCCATGATCAGGCTGGTCTTGTCGTTGCCGGTCGGCTGGGTGGGAATCGTCCCCAGCGCCAGAAAGCGCGTGCGGTTGTGCGGGTCGTCCTGGATACCCGCGCTGATCACCTGCAGGCCCCAGCTCGACGCGGCCGATTCGCCGGCGATGGCGGCGACAGTGGGATCCTGCGCCGCGACGCGCGCGGCTTCGGCGTTGCTGGAGGCGGCCGAGCGGGCCAGTTCCGGATGGTTGCGGCTCAGCCAGAGCTGGCACTGCGCCAGGGCCTGCGGATGCGCCATGACGGTCTTCACGCCATCCAGGGAACCGCTCTGCGACATCAGGCAATGCCGAATGATGAGCGAGCGCTCGCCCATGACCGTCAGCGAGGTATTCAGCAGCAGGTCCAGGGTGCGGTTGACGGCGCCTTCGGTGGAGTTCTCTACCGGCACCATGCCCACATCGGCCTGCCCGGCTTCCAGCGCGCGAAAGACTTCATCGAACGACGGACAGGGCAAGCGGTTCACCGCATGGCCGAAATGCTCCAGCGCGGCCTGTTCGGAATATGAACCCTCCGGCCCCAGGTAGGCCAGCGTCAATCCGCGCTCCAGGCCGCGGCAGGCGGACATGATTTCGGTCCAGACGGCCGCCACCGCTTCGCGGGGAATCGGACCGGCGTTCATAAGCTGCAGCCGGCGGATGACTTCCGCCTCGCGGTCCGGGCGCAACACGGGGCCATCCGCGTTCTCGGCATGCTTGACTTCGCCGACCTCGATGGCCGTGCGGGCGCGCAAGGTCAGCAGCTCCAGGATCTGCGCATCCAGCGCATCGATGCGCTCGCGCAGCGGGCGCAACTTTTCGGCAAGGGAATCAGCCATGGCGTCGTTCGAAATCCTGCATATAGGCCACCAGCGCCTGAACGGCCTGCAGCGGCACGGCGTTGTAGATCGATGCGCGCATGCCGCCTACGCTCTTATGGCCCTTGAGCTGGGTCAATCCGGCCTCGTCGGCCCCTTTCAGGAAAGCCTCGTTAAGCGATTCGTCGGTAAGGATGAAGGGCACGTTCATGCGGGAACGCACGGGGACGTGGACGGGATTTCGGTAGAAAGCGGTGCTGTCCAGATAACCGTACAGCAGCTCGGCCTTGGCGATGCTGGCACGTTCCATCGCCGCAACGCCGCCCTGCGCCTTGATCCACTTGAAGACCAGGCCGGCGATGTAAATGGCGTAGGTCGGAGGCGTGTTGTAGCGCGAGTGCTCCGGCGCCACGTTGGCATAGTCGAAGGCCGCCGGACAAATGGGCAGCGCGTGGCCGATCAGATCGCGGCGCACTATCACCACCGTCACACCGGCAGGCCCGGCGTTCTTCTGCGCGCCGGCATAGACCATGCCGGTGCCGGCGATATCCATGGGACGCGAAAGGAAATGCGAGGACGCGTCCACCACGAGCGGAACGTCGTCCACCCCCAGACGCGCCGCCGTGGGCCAATCGGTGAACTCGACCCCGCCGATGGTTTCATTGCTGCAGAAGTGCAGGTAGGCGGCATTCTTGCGCACCTTCCAGCTTTCCACGGGGGGTACCCAGGTCCACGCCTTCTGCGCCTTGCCATCGAGCTGGACTTCCGTCCCGCTGCTGGCCGCGATCGCCACATCGCCGTACTTGGAAGCTTCCTTGTGCGACTTCACCGACCACTGGCCGGTCAGCACGTAATCGGCGGCTGCCGCGCCGCGGCGGCCGATCAGGTTCAGCGGAACGATGGCGTTTTCCGCCGTTGCGCCGCCTTGCATGAACATGACCGCGTAGTCGTCCGGCACCGCCAGCAGATCGCGCAGGTCCTGTTCGGCCTCATCGCAGATCTGCACGAATTGCTTGCCGCGATGGCTCATTTCCATCACGGACATGCCGCTGCCGTGCCAATCGAGCATTTCCTCGGCCGCTTGCCGCAGCACGGGCTCCGGCAAGGCCGAAGGCCCCGCCGAGAAATTCCAGGGACGCGCCATTATTCCTCCGTCGGCTCAGTCGCTGTGTCTCCGTCGGTCGAGTCGGCCGGCGGCTGCGCATCGTCGCTTTCCGCCTCGCCATCGAGGTCGGCATCGCTTTCCACCACACGGCGCACGCCGGACAGGCGGCTGCCATCGTCCACGCTGATCAGCGTCACACCCTGCGTGGCGCGGCCCATTTCGCGGATCTCCGCGACGCGGGTACGGACGAGCACACCGCCCGTCGTGATCAGCATGATCTCGTGTTCGGGCTGGACCAGCACGGCACCGACAACCTTGCCGTTGCGCGAGCTGGTCTGGATGGCGATCATACCTTTGGTGCCCCGGCCGTGGCGCGTGTATTCCGTGATGGAGGTGCGCTTGCCGAAGCCGTTCTCCGTAGCGGTCAGGACGCTCTGCTCTTCGTCGCCGGCCACCAGCATGGCGATGACGCTCTGGCCGTCTTCCAGCATCATGCCGCGCACGCCGCGCGCGTTGCGGCCCATCGGACGCACATCGTTCTCGTCGAAGCGCACGGCCTTGCCGGCGTCGGAGAACAGCATGACATCATGCTTGCCATCGGTCAGGTCGGCACCGATCAGGTAGTCGCCCTCGTCCAGATCGACCGCGATGATGCCGGCCTTGCGGGGGTTGGAGAAATCCGACAGCGGGGTCTTCTTCACCGTGCCGCGCGAAGTCGCCATGAAGACATAGTGGTCGTCGCTGAATTCCTTGACGGGCAGCACCACGTTGACTTTCTCGCCATCGACCAGCGGGAACATATTGACGATGGGCTTGCCGCGCGAAGTACGCGTACCCTGCGGCACTTCCCAAACCTTGAGCCAGTACACCCGGCCGCGATTCGAGAAGCACAGCAGGTAATCGTGGGTATTGGCAATGAACAGCTGATCGATCCAGTCGTCGTCTTTCATCGCCGTGGCCTGCTTGCCGCGGCCGCCGCGCTTCTGCGCGCGGTATTCAGACAAGGGCTGGCTCTTGATATAGCCGCCATGCGACAAGGTCACGACCATGTCCGTGGGCGTGATCAGGTCTTCGGTATCGAGTTCGGTGGCGTTGAGCTCGACTTCCGAACGACGCACATCCTTGGCCGCCGTGGCGAACTCGGCCTTGATCGCCTGCAGTTCGTCGCTGATGATGGTGGTGATGCGTTCGGGCTTGGCCAGGATGTCGAGCAAGTCGGCGATGGTAGCCATCACTTCCTTGTATTCGCCGACGATCTTGTCCTGCTCCAGCCCCGTCAGGCGCTGCAGGCGCATGTTCAGGATTTCCTGCGCCTGGGTATCGCTAAGTCGGTACAGGCCGTCCTGCTGCATGCCGTAGCTGGGCAGCAGGTCGTCGGGACGGTAGGCCGCGATGCCGCCGGGGGTCTCGCCGTCCGCGCGCGCGAGCATTTCACGCACCAGGGAAGAATCCCAGGCGCGCGCCATCAATTCCTGCCTGGCGACCGGCGGCGTGGGCGCCGCCTTGATGATGGCGATGAATTCGTCGATATTGGCCAGCGCCACCGCGAGGCCTTCCAGCACGTGGCCGCGTTCGCGGGCCTTGCGCAACTGGAATACCGTGCGGCGCGTCACCACTTCGCGGCGATGCTGCAGGAAGTATTCCACCATCTGCTTCAGGTTGAGCAGGCGGGGCTGGCCGTCGACCAGCGCCACCAGGTTCATCCCGAAGGTATCCTGCAGCTGCGTATTCTTATAGAGGTTGTTCAGCACGACCTCTGGCACTTCGCCGCGCTTGAGCTCGATGACCAGGCGCATCCCGTCCTTGTCCGACTCGTCGCGGATATCGGAGATGCCCTCGATCTTTTTCTCGTTGACCAGTTCCGCGATACGTTCCTGCAGCGTCTTCTTATTGACCTGGAAAGGAATGGCATCGATCACGATGGCCTGGCGGTTGCCCTTCTCCATATCCTCGATATGGGTCTTGGCCCGCATGACGACCCTGCCCCGGCCGGTGCGATAACCCTCGCGCACGCCGGACAGGCCGTAGATGATGCCGCCCGTGGGGAAATCGGGGGCGGGAATGAGTTCGATCAGCTCGTCGACGGTGCAGTCCGGATTGCGCAGGCAATACAGGCAACCGTCGATCACTTCCTGCAGATTATGCGGCGGAATATTGGTGGCCATCCCCACTGCGATGCCGGAGCTGCCGTTGACGAGCAGGTTGGGCAGCCGCGACGGCAGCAACAGCGGTTCTTTTTCGCTGCCGTCATAATTGGGGCCGAAGTCCACGGTTTCCTGGTCGATGTCGGCCAGCAGCTCGTGGGCGATCTTCGCCAGGCGGATTTCGGTATACCGCATCGCCGCGGCATTATCGCCGTCGATGGAGCCGAAGTTGCCCTGGCCATCCACCAGCATGTAACGCAGGGAGAAGTCCTGGGCCATGCGGACGATGGAGTCGTAGACGGCCTGGTCGCCATGCGGATGGTATTTACCGATCACATCGCCGACGATACGCGCCGATTTCTTGTAGGCACGGTTCCAGTCATTGTTCAGCTCGTGCATGGCGAACAACACGCGCCGGTGCACCGGCTTGAGGCCGTCCCGGACGTCCGGCAGGGCGCGCCCGACGATCACGCTCATGGCGTAATCGAGGTAGCTGCGGCGCATCTCTTCTTCCAGCGATACCGGAAGCGTCTCCTTGGCGAAGGAATCCATATATATAAGTAGGTGGCGACTCGAGTGAAGCCCTGGCCCGTGGCGACCCGTGGCGACTTGGTGACCCGCCCGACCGGCCAGGAACTGGCACCTTGCGCGGCAGGGAGCGGCACGCCGCGCCGCGCGACATGGCCGTCGGGGAAACAGGAAATTCTATCATTGCGAGCCCCCAAGGACGGGGACGCGCCGTTCGCGATCGCCCGGGACGCGCGGCGGGTGCATACTCATCCAGCGGCTTTCCAGGCCCTGCATGCCCTGTTGCCAAAAACCAACACAGGGGAAGGACTGGGCGGCGAAATGGTCCAGTCGGGCATGAATGCACGGGTCAGGGCACGACAAATGCCTTAAGATTGTTTCCAGCACGCAGGAAACCCAGTCGCAATCCTTTGAACCTATTCTTGGCGTTGCTATACTGGCCCCGTTTTCCTGATAGCGGCGGGGGTTCGCTGCGAGTCACTTATCCAGCTTCAAGCTCAACGAGGAGAAACATGAACAAACCCTCCAAATTCGCTCTGGCGCTCGCGTTTGCCGCCGTTACG
>NZ_JBMQQZ010000027.1:0-31247 GCF_057362025.1 Bordetella sp.
CACATGGTGTGCACACGTACCTTGCATAGAGGATGTCCACAGGGATGGGGCGCCGAATATCGTCCGATTATCAGGACGTACCGTTATGCCCACCACGCCGGGGACGCCGGTCCATTCGCGCATTGGGCAGGACCTTCGTACGGCGGCGGCAGAATTGCCCGTTGAAATGGAATTTAGTTTCCATGTATGAGGGTTTACCCTAGTTCTTTGCAGCGCAACAATAACGCCCAAGACAGCCAAGCCGCACGACGCGTGTGCGTTTGTTCTTTGGAGAGCGTTATGAGAATCGCAATGACAGCACTGGTCGCCGCGCTGGCCCTGACGGGCAGCGTGGCGCATGCCGCTTCCCCATCCATAGGGAAGACCGGCAGCAATCCCTATCAAGGTGTCTATGTACAGACAGTGGGCAACCTGTGGACAACCGGGCCTCGCGCGACCGGAACCGATCTGTCTGGCCGTCTCGTCCTGACCACCCGCACCCGTTTCAACGAAGCCCGGAGCGCTTCGGTCGCCGCCGGTGATGGATCGGACGAGGCAGGCCAAACGATGCTCGCAGATGGCGGCGGATCGGACCGTGCAGGGCAAACCATGCTCGCCGCCGGCGGTGGGTCGGACGACGCAGGACAAACGATGCTCGCCACGGGTGGCGGATCGGACGAAACGGAACGAACGATGCTCGCCGATGGCGGATCGGCCGACTTTGCCTGACCCGGTCAGGCCCGGTGAAAGGCGTCGGCGAATTCGTCCGAAAAGATATCGGCCAATGCCAGCCGCAGCGCCGCGGCGCGTTCGGCCCCGTAGGCGCGTTCGAACCGGTTTTGGGCCTGGCGCCATAAGCGGGTGGCCTCTGCCAACTTTTGGCGACCTTCCGACGTGAGTTGCACCCGACGGCTTCGACCGTCGTGCGGATCGCGGACCTGCACCAAATAACCGTCCCGCTCCAGTGGCTTAAGGTTATGCGCCAGCGCGGAACGATCCAGCACCATCGCATGGGCAAGTTCCGTCATGGTCGGTGTACCGGCCCGGTCGACGTGCAGCAGGATGGACCGCTGCGATACCTTCAGTCCGCTGGGAGCCAGCACGCTGTCATAAAGCTGCGTGACGCGCCGCGTTGCCTTGCGCAAGGCGGCGCCGTTACATACGCCCGGATCTTTCAAGTCTGTTTTATGCATGGCGGTCGAGGTCAGGCGGCGGTGGCCAGCCCGTTGCCCGGCCTATGCCTGCCCGCCATCATTCTATTCTGCCTTTCCGCATTGACGTTACTTGCACATGCAAGTAAATTGCCGAGATACTTGCATATGCCAATACATACGCGGCTGCCGTCGCTCCAGTCGATACCATGACATCGCTCGCCTCCAGCGCCGCCATCCCGGCCGCGAACTCCAGATTGCACGCCATGCTGCACGCGCCGGTGGCGGCGACGCTCATCCGGCTGAGCTGGCCCAACATGTTGATGATGCTGGCGCAATCCTCCACCGGTTTGATCGAAACCTGGTTCCTGGCCAAGCTCGGTACCGATGTACTGGCCGGTGTGGCCGTCGTCGTACCGGTCCTGATGCTGATGCAGAACATGTCGCAGGGTGCCATGGGCGGCGGCATTTCCTCCGCGATCGCCCGTGCGCTGGGGGCGGGTCGCAGCGAGGATGCCAATCACCTGGTGCGCCATGCGGTGGCATTGAACGCCGGCATCGGCGCCGTGTTCACGGTGCTGGTCCTGATCTTCGGCCGGACGCTCTTTGGATTGCTAGGTGCGGAAGGGCCCGCGCTGGACGCCGCCGCTGCCTACGGCCACGTGGTATTCGCCGGCCTGCCCCTGATGTGGACGATGAACGCGCTGGCCAGCGTCATCCGAGGAACGGGAAATATGCTGGTTCCGGGCGCGGTCATCTGCGGCGGCGCCGTACTCCTGATCCCGCTTTCGCCATGCCTGATATTCGGGCTTGGGCCCCTGCCGCCGCTGGGTGTCGTGGGCGGCGCATGGGCTTTGCTGCTCTATTACATCGGTGGGACGCTGGTGCTGGGCGCCTACTGCCTGAGCGGACGCAATGCGGCGCGGCTGGTGCGCGGCAACCTGCAGTGGGCAATGATGCGCGGGATCCTGACCGTGGGCGGCTATGCCTGCCTGAACCCGGTATTGACGAACGCCATCATCGCCGTCACAGGTGCATTGGTCGGCGCCTATGGCGGAACCGCCGCGCTGGCCGGCTACGCGACCGCCGCGCGCCTGGAATATCTACTGATGCCGCTGGCTTTTGGCCTGGGCGCGCCCATGGTTGCGATGGTGGGGTCGAATATCGGTGCCGGCCAGAACGACAGGGCCTTGCGTATCGGCCTGGTAGGCGGGACGATGGCTTTTGTGTTGGCGGAGGCGGTGGGTGTACTGGCGGCGGTGTTCCCGTACGCGTGGCTGCGACTGTTCGGCAGCGACACACATATGCTGGAAGCGGGGGCCGCCTATCTACGGATAGTCGGCCCCTTCTACGGCTTCTTTGCCCTGGGCTTTTCCTTGTATTTCGCCTCGCAGGGCGCCGGAAAACTGAAGTGGCCGTTGACGGCCGGTGCGCTGCGCCTGGCGCTGTATGTAGGCGTCGGCGGTGCGCTGCTCGCGTTCTTCCATTCCTTGCCGCTGTTCTATGCCCTGGGGGCCTTCGCCATGGCGACCTATGGCTTGGTCATCGTCTGGTCGGTTGCCTCGGGCAGGTGGTTTCGCAAGCCCGTCGGCACGCTTGCCTGATACGGAACCGCGTTGCGACACTACCGCGATGCGCCGCCGTGGCGGATTGGCGGATTCGATGTTAGCGTGGTTCGGATATCCTTTTCCGGAGAGCCAGCGCAATGAATGCATCGCATGAGATCGTCGATGAAGCTATCCGCTCGCGCCGCAGCGTGCGCGGGTTCCTGCCGACTCCCGTGCCCATGGAGACGATCCGGGAAATTCTGACGGTTGCCTCGTACGCCCCCAGCGGCAGCAATATCCAGCCATGGAAGGTGCATGTGATCACAGGCCGGACTCGCGACACGTTGTCCGCCGCCTTGCTCGACGCGCATGCCAACCGCCAGCCGGAAACGCGCGAATATGCGTACTACCCGACGAAATGGCGCAGTCCGTATATCGAACGGCGGCGGCAGACGGGATGGGGGCTTTACTCGACCGTCGGTATCGCCAAGGGCGACCGGGAAGGATCGGCGCGGCAGCACGGACGCAACTACGCGTTCTTCGGTGCGCCCGTCGCCTTTATCTTCTGCATCGATAACGACCTGGAAAAAGGCAGTTGGCTGGATTTCGGCATGTTCCTGCAGAACATTATGGTGGCGGCGCGCGGGCGCGGACTGCATAGCTGTCCGCAGGCCGCGCTGGCGAATTACCCGGATATCGTCAAGCCCTTGCTTGGTATCGGGCCCGACCAGACCCTGGTCTGCGGCCTGTCGTTGGGGTACGAAGATCCTGACTGTGTGGCGAACCGCTTCCGGCCGTCGCGAATCGGCGTGGAAGAGTTCGTGACCTATCACGATTGAGGCGATCAGGCCGCCGCGGTGGCGGGGCGCCCCCGCAATCCCCACAGCACCAGCAAGGTCGCCAGCAATAGCGCCAATCCGCTGGCGGTGAAGACGCCGAGCGCGCCGCGCGTGTCGAATACCGCCCCGCCCGCGGCCGCGCCGAGCGTAATGGCCAACTGGACCGCCGCGACGATAAGGCCGCCCGCGCTTTCGGCTTCGTCCGGGACCCTGCGGGTAATCCAGGTCGACCATCCCACGGGCACCGTCCCGAAAGCGAAGCCCCACAACGCCACCATCACGGCGTCCGCGAGCGGGGCGGAGCCCGCGCCCGCCAACGCCAGCCCGAGCGTACCCATCAGCAAGGGCATCAGTGCCAGGGTAAGGCGCAGGTTGCGCACCAACATGAAGCCGGCTGCCGAGGTGCCGATGAAGTTGGCAACGCCAAAGCCCAGCAGGATCGCCGATAGGCCGTTGACACCGACGCCGGTCACGGTTTCAAGGAAAGGACGCAGGTAGGTGAAGAACGCGAAGTGACCCGTGAAGACCAGAATGACGGCCAGCATGCCCAGGCCGATGCCGGGGCGTCGGAGTACGTCCACCAGCGTGCCCAGGCGCGTATGGCCGCTGGGCGCCATGCGCGGCAGCGTGAACCACTGCCACGCCAAAGCCAGCACGCCCAGCGCGGTGGCGACCAGGAATACGTTGCGCCACCCGATGATGCCGCCCAAGTAGCTGCCCAGCGGAGCCGCGACGATGGTTGCCGCCGCCACGCCGCTGAACATGATGGACAACGCGCGCGGGATCATGGGCTCCGGTACCAGGCGCATGGCGGTGGCCGCCGACATGGTCCAGAATCCGCCGATGGCAACGCCCAGCAGGACGCGGCCCAGAAGCAGCGCGGACAGGTGGGGCGCAAAGGCAACCAGCAGATTGGACGCGATCAGCAGCACGGAAAACGCCAGCAGCACATGCCGGCGGTCGACGCGCCGCGTGGCGGTCGCGATCAGCAGGCTGGTAACCAGCGCGACGGCCGCGGTGGCGGTGACGGCCTGCCCGGCCACGCCTTCGGTAACCTTCAGGTCAGCCGCCATGGGCGTCAGCAGGCTGGCGGGCAGGAATTCCGCCGTCACCAGGCCGAATACGCCCAGGGACATCGAAAACACCGCCTGCCAGGCGGGGGGTGGTGGGGTGTCCCGTCCGGATCCGGAGGGTGTCGTGGTGGCTTCGCTCGTATGCATTCCGCTCTCTGGGGAAACTTTCAATGGGCGCCAGAATAAGCTAGAGTTTCCGGACGATCCATCCCATTGAATCCGAAATGTTTGATCAAAAGTCCGAAAGACTGGGCGGAGAAACCAACCCGGGGATTCCTGGCGACCTGGTCAGCGAACTGTTGCTCGGCATGCGCCTGTATGGCATCCAGTACAGGCGCATCCAATTCGCGCCGCCCTTCGGCATCGGCTTCGCGGCCGCGGCCGGGCGTGCCCAGTTCCATTTCGTCGCGCGCGGCTCGGTGTTCCTGCGCATCGCGGGCGGTAGCCCGCACCGGCTGCAGCCAGGCGATGCGGTGCTGTTGCCTCATGGCCGCCCGCACGAGCTGTTGTCCGAGCCGGACCTGGCGACGCGCGATATCGCCACCTTCGACACGCTGAAGCTGTGCGAAACCGTCTGCGCCGTCGTGCCGGCGGGCGATGCCTGCGACCACGCACAGGACGCGCTGATTTTCAGCGGCTGCATGGAATTCGACCTGGGTGGCATGCATCCGCTGGTGGCATGGATGCCGGAGGTAATGCGGGTCGACACCCTGCTGGGGCGGTATCCGGAAATCCTGCCCATGCTTGAGGCGATGGCGCGCGAATCGCGCGAGGAGCGGGCCGGCTACGCCGGGATCCTGGCGCGGCTGGCGGATGTGGTGTCGGCTTTTATTGTGCGCGGCTGGGCGGAATGCGGCTGCGGCGACGCCACCGGTTGGGTGCAGGCGTTGCGCGATCCGCGCCTTGGTCGAGCCATCGTCGCGATGCATCGCGATCCGGGCCGCGACTGGACGGTGGCGGAACTGGCGGCGCAGATGGGTAGCTCGCGGTCGGTGTTCGCCGAGCGTTTCCTGGCCGTTACCGGCATGACGCCGTTGCGCTACCTGACGGAATTGCGTATGCGGTTGGCGGCGCAGTGGATCCGCGATGGGCGCAAGTCGATCGAAGGGGCGGCGTACGAGCTGGGCTATGGCTCGCAAGCGGCATTCAGCCGCGCATTCAAACGTGTGGTCGGTCATACGCCGGGGGCGGCGCGCGCCTTGCAGTGAGGTTTCCAATTCGCGGACGAATACCGGAAACCCCGCGATACGGACGCGGTACTGAGCCTGCGCATTTTTCCCGGACTCTATGGAACCATAGCCATGCAAAGGCCTCGCCTGGACTCAGCGCCGCTGAGTCCCCTTCATCCGACGACTGCCGTTTCCGCCGCACGGCAATCCGCCACGCAATGCCCCGTCGACTCTACCGAGGCCCATCCCGGGACCGCGGGGCTGCGCGGGCGCACGCTTATCAAGGTGGCCGCAAGCGACACGACATTCGGCATCGCCCAACGGTACCGCCAGGCGACAGGGGCGGACATCTGCCAGATCGCGGTGGCGTTATGGCAAGCCAACCCGCATGCATTCGAGCGCGACGACATGAACCTGCTGAAGCGCGGAAGCGAGGTTGAACTGCCCGATAGCGCAACGATACGCGCGATCGATCCCGAAGCGGCGCGCAGGATTTGCGGCGCGCATATCGATCCCTCCGGACAGCAGCGTCAAGGCACTGCCGGCGCGACGATCCGCCAGAGCTTTGAAGAGCAGCGCGATCTGCAAGCGGGCGATCGGGAATTGGTGTACTTCGGCGATACGCTGGGGCAGATCGCCAAACGGCTGCAGATTCCCGGCGCCACACAGCATCAGAAATTGGCCGCTATCGCCAAAGCCAATGCGGACGCTTTCAGCCAGGGGAATATGAACGACTTGAGGACCGGCGTCGTGTTGCGCATGCCGGATGTCGACGAGGTCCATGCGATCGATGACGGAGCATCGCAAGGCGGCGAGTTGCCTGGGTGACGCACCCGGCGGCAGTGCGTTATTTGCCGATGCAGAAGCGAGAAAAAATTTCCCCCAGCAAATCGTCGCTGGTGAACTCGCCGGTGATCGACGACAGGCTTTCATGCGCGAGCCGAAGTTCTTCGGCGAACAGATCCAATACACGGTCGTCCTGCGCGGCATGCGTGGTGGCGACGGCCAGGTGTTCTTCGGCCTGCTGCAGGGCGCGCAGATGGCGTTCGCGGGCCAGCCAGGGGGATTCCGCGCCAGGGTTCCAGCCGGCGATGTCCAGCAGCGCTTTGCGCAGGGCGTCCAGCCCTGCCCCCGTGCGCGCGGAGATGCGCAACACGGCGTCATTGGAATTGACCGTAGTCGGCGATGCGTCCGCCACGCTGTTATCCACGAGGTCGATCTTGTTGATGACCTTCAGGACCGGCGTGTTGGGCGGCAGCCGGACGGCGATGCCGGCGTCCAGGATTTCTTCGCCAGCGCCGGTAGCATCCTGCAGATGCAAAATTACATCGGCCCGCTCGATTTCCTGCCACGTGCGTGCGATGCCGATGCGCTCGACCGGGTCGTCCGTTTCCCGCAAGCCGGCCGTATCGACGATATGAAGCGGGACGCCGTCCAGATGGATTTCCTGCACCACTTTGTCGCGCGTGGTGCCGGCGATGGGCGTGACGATGGCGATGTCCTCGCCCGCCAGCGCATTCAATAAACTGGATTTACCGACGTTGGGCCTGCCGGCCAGGACCACGTGCAGGCCTTCGCGCAGGATCACACCCTGGCGGGTTTGCGCGATGATGCCGCGCAGCTCGCCGGACAGGGCTTCCAGCATCGGCCGGGCCTGGTACTTTTCGAGGAAATCGATTTCTTCTTCCGGGAAATCCAGCGTGGCCTCGACGAGCATGCGCAGATGCACGATGCGGTCGGCCAGCGCGTTCACCTTCTGTGAGAACACGCCGGATAACGATGCCATGGCGCCGCGCGCCGCCGCTTCCGACGTGGCCTCGATCAGGTCGGCGACGGCTTCGGCCTGCGCCAGATCGATGCGTCCATTCAGGAAGGCACGCTGCGTGAATTCACCCGGTTCCGCAATGCGTAGTCCCATATCGCTTCCGGCATCCAGGCATCGCTGCAGCACGCGCCGCAACACGGCGGGCCCGCCATGCCCTTGCAGCTCGAGAACGTCTTCGCCGGTATAGGAATGCGGCGCCGGGAAGTACAGCACGATCCCTTCGTCCAGCAGTTCGCCTTCCTCGGTTTCGAATGGCAGCAGGTGTGCGTGACGGGGCGTCAATTCACGCTGGAAGAGGCGGCGCACCAGAATGGACAGGGATGCACCGGAAACGCGCACGATACCCACGCCGCCTCGTCCGGGCGCAGTGGCGATCGCCGCGATAGGTACGGGCACTAAGGGGGACATATAACCGGATCGACTAGGCAATAAGGGAATATAACCGTTGCGCGAGGCATCTTTGCTGGGTATGTTGCGCCGTGGAGTTCAAGTGCAACTCGATCAGGAGCTATTTATGTCTAGCTGGTTTACCCGAGTCGTCGCGGGCGGTTTTACCGCGATGGCGATCGCTTTCGGCGCGCAGGGCAATGCCGTGGCCAGGGACCTGGTGATCGGTTTGAAGACCGAGCCCAGCTCGCTCGATCCCCAATATCATTCACTGACCCCGAATACGCAGATCGCGTTAACCATTTTCGATCCCTTGGTGGCCGCGGACAACCAACTCAAGCCGCGGCCCGCGCTGGCGGAGTCCTGGACCGTCGACGGCAATGTGTGGACGTTCAAGCTGCGACCCAATGTGAAGTTCTCCGACGGCACGCCGTTTACGGCCGACGACGTGGTCTTTACGTTCAATCGCGTGCCCAAGGTGCCCAATAGCCCCTCGCCGTTCACGCTTTATCTGAAGGACGTGGCGAAGACCGAAGCCGTCGACCCCCTGACGGTGCGGATCACGACCAAAGGCCCGTCGCCGCTGCTGCTGCCCAATTTGGGTCAGCTGCCCATCATGTCGAAAAAGGCCGCCTCGGGTGCGGCGCCCGAAGGCAAGACGACGACCGAATTGAATTCGGGCGACGGCCTGGTCGGTACCGGTCCCTACAAGTTCGTATCGTGGAAGCGCGGCGCCGAGCTGGTGCTGGCGCGTAACGACAATTACTGGGGCAAGAAGCCCGTCTGGGACAAGGTCATCTACAAGCCCATGACCAACGCCGCCAGCCGCGTCGCGGCCCTGCTGGCCGGCGACGTCGACATGATCGAGGATCCTCCGACCGACGACCTGCCCAAGCTGAAGGCCGACAAGAATCTCTACATCCAGCAGACGCCTTCGGTGCGCGTGATGTATGTGGCCATGGACCAGTTCAGCGACGTCAGCCCGGGCATCACGGATGCGGACGGCAAGCCGCTGGCCAAGAACCCGCTGAAGGACAAGCGCGTGCGTGAAGCGCTGTCGCTGGCCATCGACCGCAAGGCCATCGAGGACCGGGTCATGGGCGGCGTTTCCAAGCCGGCCGGCAACCTGCTGCCCTATCCCATGATGGGCGCGTCCAAGACCTATGCGGAGGCACCCAAGGCCGACGTGGCCAAGGCCAAAAAGCTGCTGGCCGATGCCGGTTACGCCAAAGGTTTCGCGATCACGCTGGGCGCGCCGTCCGGCCGGTATATCAACGACTCCAAGGTGGCGCAGGCGATCGCATCGATGTGGAGCCGCATCGGCGTGAAGACCGCCGTGGAGGCCTCGGCCCCGCCGGTGTTCTTCAAGAACCGGGATGCGTACAAGTACAGCGCCTATCTGGCGGGCTGGTCGGTGACCAGCGGCGAAATGTCCAACGCCCTGGGCTCGCTGGCGGTGACGTCGAATCCCTCCAAGGGATTGGGCACGACCAACCGCGGCCGGTATTCGAACCCGGAAATGGACAAGTTGTACATGCAGGCCGCTACGACCATGGACGATGGCAAGCGCGCGGAACTGCTGTCCAAGGCCGCCGATCTGCTGATGGCCGACTACGGCATCCTGCCCATCCATTTCGAGCTATCCGTATGGGCGATGAAGAAGGACATCCGCTATGCGGGCCGTTCCGACCAGATGACGGAAGCCCAGGACGTTACGCTGAAGCAGTAGCAGGGGTAGTACCCTCGGCGCGCCCCCTGACGGGCGCGCCGCCCTCCCGCAGGGAGGCGTCGCGCAGCGACAGGAGAGTTGATTGTTAGCCACCATTATCCGCAGGTTGCTGCAGACCGTCGTAGTCATGCTCGTCATGTCGGCGCTGGTCTTCGGCGGTATCTACCTGGTCGGCGATCCGGTTTCCATGATGGCCAGTCCGGACGCCACCGAAATCGAACGCGCAGCCATCCGGCAATCACTGGGACTGGACCAGCCCTTGTGGCACCAGTACCTGATCTTCATCGGCAAGGCGATCCACGGCGACTTCGGCAATAGCTTCCTGACCGGCGAACCGGCCATGCGGCTGATCCTGGATCGCATGCCGGCGACGATGGAACTGGCGGTGGTGGCGATGCTGCTGTCGCTGCTGATCGGTATTCCGCTGGGTATCCGCGCCGGCCTGAAGCCCAAGGCGCCCGGATCGCGGGTCATCATGACCGGGTCCGTGCTGGGTTTTTCCCTGCCGAATTTCTGGGTGGGGCTGATGCTGATCATGATCTTCGCGGTAAGCCTGGGCTGGCTGCCTGCCAGCGGCCGCGGCCCGACGGTATCGCTGGGCGGTCTGCGCCTGAGCGCGCTGACGCCGGGCGGCTGGGCCCATCTGATCCTGCCGGCCGCGACCATTGCCCTGGCCAAGTGCGCGACCATCATCCGGATCACGCGCGCGGCCACGCGCGAAGCGCTGCCCATGGATTACATCAAGTTCGCGCGCGCCAAAGGCCTGTCGGAATCGCGCGTGCTGCGAGTGCATCTGTTGAAGAACATTCTGATTCCCATCGTGACGGTGGCCGGACTGGAGTTCGGCCAGGTGGTCGCTTTCGCGGTAGTGACGGAATCGGTGTTCTCGTGGCCCGGCATGGGCAAGCTCCTGATCGATTCCATCATCAACCTGGACCGCCCCGTGGTGGTCGCGTATTTGCTGCTTATCGTGTTTTTCCTGGTCATGCTGAACCTGGTGGTGGACATCATCTACACCGTTCTGGACCCCCGCGTACGATTGGACGGACGACGATGACGACAACCACTTCCACGCCGGCCGCCGCCGGGCCGGTCGCCACCGCTGTGAAGGAAGCGGGCCCGTGGCGCCGCTTTTTCGAGGACTTTTTCGCCAGCAAGCTCGCCACCATGGGCCTGATCGTCCTGGTCCTGCTGATACTGGCCGTACTGCTGGCGCCCTGGATCGCGCCGCAGAACCCCTATGATATCGGCAACCTGGACATCATGGATTCCAAGCTGCCGCCCTTCAGCCAGAACGCCGCCGGCGACATGACGTACTGGCTGGGCACCGACGGCCAGGCGCGCGACATGCTGTCGGCCATTCTGTACGGCTTGCGCACCAGCATGATGGTGGGCTGTATTTCGGTGTTCTTCGCTTTTGTCATCGGCGCCACGGTGGGGCTGGTGGCGGCGTATTTCGGCGGCCGCATCGACGCGCTGCTGATGCGCATCGCCGACATCCAGTTGTCCTTTCCTTCCATACTGGTGGCGCTGATCCTGCTGTCCATCCTTGGTGCGGGCGTGGACAAGGTGATCATCGCGCTGATCGTCGTGCAGTGGGCCTACTTCGCGCGCACGGCGCGGGGCGCGGCGCTGGTGGAGCGCGGCAAAGAGTATGTCGAGGCGGCGCGCTGCATGTCGCTGGGCTCGTGGCGCATCCTGCGCCGCCACTTGCTGCCCAATTGCATGCCGCCGCTGATCGTGGTCGCCACCATCGACCTGGCCCATGCCATCGCGCTGGAGGCGACGCTGTCCTTCCTGGGCGTGGGCGTGCCGGTGACCGAGCCGTCGCTGGGCATGCTGATTTCCAACGGCTTTGAATTCCTGATGTCCGGACGCTACTGGATATCGTTCTTTCCCGGTGTGGCCCTGGCCATCGCGATCGTCTCCATCAACCTGGTGGGCGACCATTTGCGCGATGTGCTGAATCCGCGCAACGCGACGTAATGGGGGCCTCGATGACGACGACGATGAACGCCTCCACCGGCGTGCGGGACGCAACGGCGCCGGTGCTGGAAGTGGCCGGATTGCGCACGCATTTCTTTACGCGCGCCGGCGTGGTGAAAGCCGTGGACGGCGTGGACCTGCGGCTGCAGCAGGGTGAAATCCTGGGCCTGGTGGGAGAATCGGGTTCGGGCAAAAGCATCACGGGTTTTTCCCTGATCGGGCTGATCGATGAACCGGGCCGTGTGGTGGACGGCTCGATCCGCTTCGATGGCGCGGAATTGCGCGGCGCGCCGGCGGCGCGAATGCGCGCGCTGCGCGGCAACGACATCGCGATGATCTTCCAGGACCCGATGATGACGCTGAATCCGGTCCTGCGTGTGGACACGCAGATGATCGAGGCCATTCAGGCGCATCGCAAGATGGACAAGGCGGCGGCCCGCAAGCGTTCCCGCGACGTCCTGGCGATGGTGGGCATCCCTTCGCCCGACGAACGGCTGCGCGCGTATCCGCACCAATTGTCCGGCGGCATGCGCCAGCGTGTGGCGATCGCCATTGCGCTGCTGAACGCGCCGCGCGTGATCATCGCCGACGAACCCACCACGGCCCTGGATGTGACGATCCAGGGCCAGATTCTGTATGAAGTGCAGAAGCTGTGCCGCGAAACCGGCACCGCGCTGCTGTGGATCACCCATGATCTGGCCGTGGTGTCCGGCCTGGCCGATCGGATCGCGGTGATGTATGCGGGCCGTGTCGTCGAAACCGGCACGACGGCCGACGTCATCGGACATCCGCTGCATCCCTATACCCTGGGCCTGATGATGTCGATTCCGACGCCGGAAACGCGGGGCCACGATCTGGCCTCGATACCCGGCATGACGCCTTCCTTGTTGAAACTGCCGCAGGGCTGCGCTTTCCGCACGCGCTGTTCGCGCGCGACGGATGCCTGTCTGCGCGAGCCCGAACCGGTCGAATGGCGTCCCGGACATTGGGCGCGTTGCTGGCATGCCGGCGAAGCGGGGGCGCGATGAAGGACCACACGACTCCGATACTCTCCCTGCGCGGCGCCGAAATGCGCTTCGTGCAACCGGTCGACCTGGCCGGCCGCATCGCCAACCTGTTCGGTGCCGGCCTGCGCAAGACGGTGGTGCACGCGGTCGCCGGCGTCGACCTGGATGTGATGCCCGGCGAAGTCATCGGCGTGGTCGGCGAATCCGGCTGCGGAAAATCGACGCTGGGCCGGATGATCAGCGGCATCCTGCCGCCGACGGCGGGCAGCATCGCCTATGACGGCAAGCCGGTGGCATCCATGGAGGAAAAGCAGCGGCGCGCCTACGAATTGGGCGTCCAGATGATCTTCCAGGATCCCTATGCGTCGCTCAATCCGCGCATGCGCGTGGAGGAAATCATCGGCGAGGCACCCATGGTGCATGGGCTGGTCAGCCGTCGCAATCGCAAGGAATACGTGGCGGAATTGATGCGGCAGGTGGGCCTGGACCCGGCATACTCGCAGCGCTATCCCCACCAGTTTTCCGGCGGCCAGCGCCAGCGTATCGGTATTGCGCGTGCCCTGGGCCTCAAGCCCAGGGTCATCGTATGCGACGAGGCCGTAGCCGCGCTGGACGTTTCCATCCAGGCACAAGTGCTGAACCTGTTCGCGCATCTGCGCCGCGAACTGGACCTGACCTATCTGTTCATCAGCCACAACCTGGGCGTGGTCAGCCATATATCGGATCGCGTCGCCATCATGTACCTGGGACGCATCGTCGAGCTTGCGTCGACCGAACAGGTTTTCGATCGCGCCAATCATCCGTATACGCAGGCGCTGCTCAAGGAATTGCCCACGCTGGACCCGCACCGCCGCGATTTCCGTCCCATCCAGGGCGAACTACCGTCGCCGCTGGCGCCGCCCCCGGGCTGCGCTTTCCATCCACGCTGCCCGCACGCGATGGACCGCTGCCGGCAGGAACGCCCGCTGCTGCGCGAAATCGCGCCAGGCCAGTTGAGCGCCTGCCACCTGAACGACCTGGCCGACGCCGCGCCGCGCCCGGTCACCTTCCATGCGAGTTCCGTCGCGGCGACAGGTTGAAAACCATGCGAACCACCGACTCGTCCTTCGCGCCTTGCTCCCGCATCGCGCCACGCGCGGCGCCGCTGCCGCTGATCTGCGACTCGCCGCACAGCGGGGTAACCTACCCGGCGGATTTTCGCTATGCCATCGAGCCCGATGTCCTGCGCACCGGCGAGGATACCCATGTGGATGAACTGTGGCGCGGCATTCCCGATGTCGGCGGAACGCTGATCCTGGCCGAGTTTCCGCGCACCTATATCGATCCCAATCGCGAACCCGACGATATCGATCCGCACCTGTTGGCCGGACCCTGGCCCGGGGCCATCAACCCATCGGCGAAAAGCCGCATCGGCCACGGGCTGATCTGGAGCAAGGCGGGCGGCCGCCCCATCTATGATCGCAAGCTGACGGTCGAAGAGGTGCGCCACCGCATCGAGGCCTATCACCAGCCTTACCACGCGGTGCTGAATCGCGACATCGAAGCCGCCTACAGGCAGTTCGGCGCGGTATGGCATCTGAACCTGCATTCCATGCCCTCGGATTCCTACGAGGTGCTGCAGATCGAGAGCGAACACGGCCTGGCCGACTTCGTGCTGGGCGATCGTGACGGCACCACGTGCGAACCGGAATTCGTCGATGTCGTGGAGAACTCGCTGCGCGAGAGCGGCTATACGGTGGCGCGCAACGATCCCTTCAAGGGGGTCGCGCTGATTGCCCGGCTGGGCAGGCCCGCGCAGCGCCGCCATAGCCTGCAGATCGAAATCCATCGCGGGCAGTACATGAATGAACGGACGTTCGAAAAGAACGAGAAGTTTCCGGCCATGCAGGCCGCACTGACCAAGGCGGCGCACGACGTCGCGCTATATATTCAAAGGCAACTATGAAAACCCTGGACGAAATCGAGCGCGCGCATGGCGAGCTCACGGCGATACGCCGGGATATCCATGCACATCCGGAACTGGCTTTCGAGGAAACCCGTACGTCCGCGCTGGTCGCGGAGAAGCTGCGCGGCTGGGGCATCGAAGTCCATACCGGCTTCGGCAAGACCGGCATCGTCGGCGTGCTGCACGGCACCGGCGGCAAAGGCAGGACCATCGGCCTGCGTGCCGATATGGACGCCCTGCCCATGCCGGAGAACAACCGCTTCGCGCACAAGTCGACGATCTCCGGCCGCATGCACGGCTGCGGCCATGACGGCCATACGACCATGCTGCTGGGCGCCGCGCAATACCTCGCCACGCACCGCGACTTCAAGGGCACCGTCGTGTTCATCTTCCAGCCGGCGGAAGAGAACGGCAATGCCGGCGCGTGGGCGATGATGCAGGACGGGCTGTTCGACAAGTTCCCCTGCGATGCGGTCTTCGGCATCCACAATATGCCGGGCATGCCCGCCAACGAGTTCGGCATCCGGTCCGGTCCGACCATGGCGTCGAGCAACCGCTTCACGATCACCATCAAGGGCGTGGGCGGCCATGCGGCGCAGCCGCACAAGACTGTGGATACCATCGTCATCGCCTCCGAGATGGTCGGCGTGTTGCAGAGCGTGGTGTCGCGCAACAAGAATCCGCTGGATACCGCGGTGCTGACCGTCACCCAGATCCACGCGGGCGATTCCTTCAACGTCATTCCCGCCGAAGCCGTCATTCGCGGAACCGTACGCACCTACACCACGGAAACGCTGGACCTGATCGAAGACGCCATACGCCGCATCGCCACGACGCTGCCGCAGGTCTATGGCGGATCCGGCGAACTGGACTTCGTGCGCGCCTACCCGCCGCTGGTGAACTGGGAAAAGGAAACGGAGTTCGCGGCGCAGGTCGCGGAAGCGACGTTCGGCAAGGACAGCGTGAATCGCGCCGTGCCGCCCTTCATGGGCGCGGAGGACTTTTCGTTCTTCCTGCAGAAGGTGCCCGGCTGCTATATCTTCCTGGGCAACGGCGAAGGCGAGCATCGCCTGGAGTCATACCACGGCATGGGCCCGTGCACGCTGCACAATCCGAACTACGACTTCAATGATGCGCTGCTGCCCGTGGGCGCGACATATTGGGTGAAGATGGTGCAGGCTTTTATGGGTTAGGGCCACCGCCGAAGCGCTGCCGCGCTTCCCCCTCAAGGGGGCGACGCTGGCGGACCGGAAGGAGAACCCACCCCCAAGCGCTTCGCGCTTCCCCCTTCAAGGGGGCGACGCTGGCGGACCGGCGAAGCCGGATCCGCGGCGTCCCCGATGGGGCGCATCTGTTTTTTTGCGCTGGACGTGGGGGATCGAAAGGTTTGTCTCCTAAGAAATTCAGGCTTCTTCGGTTGGCTTCACCCTTTTTTCAGGGGTCGGGGCACGGATTCCCTATTGGCTGGACGCGGCTTCCTGGATGCGGGGGAGGTTGATTTCGATCCAGTCGGCGAGCAGGCGGACTTTTTCCGCGCATTCGCGGCCCAGAGGTGTTAGCCGGTATTCGACGTGACCATCGCCATTACCGGCGCCACCGGCCAACTGGGCCGCCTGGTCGTCCGGGAACTGCTGCGCATCGTCCCCGCGGGGGATCTGCGGGCGCTTGCGCGCTCTCCGGAAAAAGCCGGCGATATGGGCATCGCCGCGCGGCAGGCCGATTACGCCCAGCCCGGGACCTTGCAGGCCGCCTTGGCGGGTGTGCAGACGCTACTGCTGATCTCGTCCAATGAGATCGGACAGCGCGTCACACAGCACCGCAACGTGGTGGAGGCGGCCCGGGATGCGGGCGTCGAGCGCATCGTTTATACGAGCCTGCTGCACGCCGACACGTCGCCGCTGAGCCTGGCGCCGGAGCACCTGGAACCCGAGCACGCCATCAAGGCATCCGGGATGGCGTATACGCTGCTGCGCAACGGCTGGTACATCGAAAACCATACCGGCGCGATTCCAGGAGCGCTGTCCACCGGATTGCTTCTGGGCAGTGCCGGAGACGGCAGGTTTTCCGCCGCGGCGCGCGCCGATTACGCGGCGGCGGCGGCCGCCGTGCTGACCGGCGGCGGCCACGAGAACAGGACATACGAACTTGCCGCGGATGCCTCTTATACGCACGCGCAGTTCGCCGCGGAGGTGTCGCGCCAGACCGGCAAACCGGTGGCCTACAAGGATGTGCCGCAAGCCGAGTATGCGCAAGCCCTGGCCGCGGCCGGCGTGCCAGCTCCCATCGCCCAGGCAATCGCCGGCTGGGATGCCGCCGCGTCGCGCGATGTCCTGTTCGACGATGGCCGCGAACTGTCGCGATTGATCGGGCGTCCCACGACCCCCCTGGAGACTGTGATCGCCCAGGCCCTGGCCTGATCAATCGCGGGCGGGTCGTTGCGGGAACGCGCGCTCGAACACGCCTTCGGCGATGCGGTTCTTCAGGATCTCGATCGACCCGCCCGCGATCATCCAGCCACGGCAGCGCCGCACGCAGTATTCGACGAGCGATTCCCGGCTGTAACCCATGCCGCCCAGCACTTGCAGTGCCTCGTTGGCCACATCGAAGCCCGCCTGGTTGCAATAGGCCTTGGCGATGGCCGTTTCGGTCGCCGATGGGAAGCCGGTGTCGGCGTTGGAGGCGGCACGGTACAGCAGCAACTGACCGGCATCCAGCTTGATACGCATGTCCGCGAATTTCCATTGCAGTCCCTGGAACTCGCACAGCAGGCGGCCGAACTGTTTGCGCTGCAGGGCCCAGCCGCGCGCCTCTTCGTACGCGTAGCGGCCCAGCGCGAGCGAGCGCGCGGTGTTGCCGATGCGTTCGACGTTGAAGCCGGCGATCTGCTTCTTGAAGCCGCCCTCGCCCAGCACGACCATATCGTTCGGCACAAAGACGTTGTCGAAGAAGATCTCGGCCCACTCCTCGCCCGACATGAAGGAAGAACGCTTGCCCAGGCGCACGCCCGGCGACTTGGTGTCGATGAGGACGGAGCCGATGCCCTGCGTGCCGGGGCCGAAGCGCACGTAGGCCAGGATCACGCTCGCATGCGGCCCGTGGGTGGTGAATATTTTCGAGCCGTTGATGCGCCAGCCTTCGCCGTCGCGCGTAGCGCTGGTTTTCAATTCGGTGACGGCCGAGCCGGCCTCCGGTTCCGTCATGCCGACCGAGATCAGCATGTCGCCGGCAAGCAGCGGGCGCAGGTATTTTTCCCGCTGGATGGCGTTGCCGTATTCGGCCAGGACGCGGATCGGACCGAAGTTGCCGGCCTGTACGACGTCCGCGCTGCGCGGGCAGACGGAAGCCACGGTTTCGATGGCGATGACGGCATCCATCAAGGAGCCCCCCACGCCGCCGTTCTCTTCGCTGATGGTGATGCCAAGCAGGCCCTGCGCGGCCATCGAACGCGCGACGTCCCAGGGATAGTCGTTGGAGTGCGCGCGTTCGCGCGCGCCGTCGCGCAGTTCCTTTTCCGCATAGCGGCGCACGGCGTCCTGGAAATCGCGTTGTTCGGGAGTCAGGTGGAAGTCCATGTTTATGCGTCCTCTTCGATGCGTAGCAGGCCGTCCACCGCCACGACGCCGTCGGCGCGGACGAACAGCGGGTTGATCTCTGCCTCGGATACCGTCACGTCGCGTACCCGCGCCAGTCGCGAGAACGCCGCGATGGCGCGTGCCAGGGCGTCGCAATCGCCGCGCGGCAGGCCGCGAAAGCCCCGGACCAGCCGCGTCGCGCGGACCTCCTCGATCATGGCGTGGGCCTCGTGTTCGCCGACCGGCGCCAGCCGGATCGCGAAGTCGGGGTTGAGTTCGGCGGCAATGCCGCCCGCGCCCAGCACCACCGTCGGTCCCACCAGCGGGTCCAGGCGATAGCCCAGGATCAGCTCCAGCAGCCGGCCTTCCATGGCTTGTACGAGGATGCCATCGATGGCGGCGTCCGGCATGTGCATGCGCACGTTGGCGAGCATTGCGGCGACCGCCTCGCGCAGCTTCGCATCGTCGCCGATGCCCACCCGCACGGCGCCCGCATCGGTCTTGTGAGGCACGTCGCGCGACGAGACCTTGGCCACCACGGGATACGCGATACCGTGCGCGAGCGCATCGGGTGGCACGAGACGACACGGTGCGACTGGAACGCCCAGTGCCTGGAACACCTGGCCGGCTTCAAATTCCGTCAGGGCGCCCGCGCGGGGCATGCCGGCCGGCCAATCGAAGGGCTGGCGCGCAGCGTCCGGCGCGGGCGCGGGCCGGCGCTGAAACAGTATCGCCAGTGCATCGGCGCAGGCTTCCGGTGTACGAAACGCCGCGATGCCGTGTTGCCGCAGCAGCGCCAGCGATGCGGGCGCTTCCGGCGCCAGGAAGGCCGCCATCGGCTTGGTGTCCGGCTTATCGGCCTGGACCAGCGGATTGACCGCGAAATCGGGATGGAACTGCGCCGAGGAACCGATCACGCTAAGCACCGCGTCGCACCAGTCGGCCATCAGGAGCTGTTCCAGCAAGTCCTTGTATTGGGCGGGGGTTGCCGCCAGCGTCAGGTCGATGACGGGGGTCTCGCGGATGCGCAATCCGCGGCCCGCCATATGAGCGACGAATGCGGGCGGTGGCGCGGCGGCGACCAGCCCGCGCATGCCCAGGTTATCGACCACGGTGGCGGCACCGCCACCCGTGGTGGTGATGACGGCCACGCGGGGCGCGGGGTTGCCCGAAGCGACGCGCGCGTCGCGATAGCGCGCGGCCAAGGGCACGATCTCGAACAGCGTCTCCAGGTGATGCACCCGAAGCACGCCATGCGCGCGGAAGAAGGCGTCCACCGCGGCATCGTTGCCCGCCATGGCGCCGGTATGCGATTGCGACAGGGCATCGCCTTGTTCCGAGCGGCCCAGCTTGTAGGCCACGACGGGCTTGCCGGCCTCGCGCGCGCGGCGCAGCGCCGCCGCCAGCACCGCCGACTGGCGCAGCGTTTCCAGGAACAACAGGATGACGCGCGTATTCGTATCGTCCACCAACGCATCGACGACTTCGCCCACGGTAATGTCGCTTTCGTTGCCGACCGAAACCGAGCTGGCGAAGCCGAAGCCGCGCGCGGCGGCGCGCGACAGCAGCGATCCCATCATGGATCCGCTTTGCGAGACCATACTGATGTCGCCGGCCACCAGGTCATCCGCCTCGAAGGCGGCGTTTACGGAAATGATTCCGCCCGTATGGAGATTGGCGCTGCCTATGCTGTTGGGGCCCAGCAGCCGCACACCCAATTCATGGGCGCGCGCGACCAGGGCCTGCTGCCGCGCCATGCCTTGCGGGCCGGCTTCCGCGAAACCGTCGGAATAGATCGTGACCACGCGCGCGCCCGCGGCGGGACATTGCTCCAGCACGGGCAGGACCTGGTCGCCCGGGATCATGACGAAGACATGGTCCACCGGTTCGGGCAGGTCCGCCAAGGTCGGATAAGCGCGCTCGCCCATGATCTCGGCACGACCGGCGTTGATCGGATAGATGCGGCCGGCATAGGCATGCTTGCGCATGAACCGCAGTGGCCGCGCGGTGTTCTTGCGGGCATCGCCGGAGGCGCCGACCAGCGCGATGGCGCGTGGGGCGAGCAGCGCCTGCCCCAGGGGGGATAAAGCGTTCGGTGGCATGAGATGATCCAGTACTTGGGTGATCCAGTGCCCCGGTGATCCGGGGCAACACTTCGGCGTTACCGCGCGCAGGCGTCGGGGCGTTCAGCCGGCGGGGCGATCCGACGCCAGCGCCAGATCGCCCACGTCGCGGGTATCCAGGCGCCAGACGGCCTCGCGCAATTCGCGCGCGCGGGATGCCCCCAGCACGGGCCCGGCCAGCTCGTCGAACTTGTCGTTCAGGTCGGCATCCGATAGCGGCTCTTCCGGATCGCCCTTGCGATAGGGCGCGAAGTGCTCGTGGCGCGCGCCGTCGTCGGTCACGATGGCGACGCGCGCCGCGCGCATCGACGGGAAGCCGGCAGTCAGCTGGGGATCCTCGATGATCGTCACCTTGCGCATCAGGGCGCGTGTATCGGCGTCGGCCAGCGCTTGCGGCTCGAACGCCGCCAGCCGCACCGAGCCCTGGCGCATCGCGTGCGCCAGTACATACGCCAGGCTGAAGCGCGCCTCGAATGCGCTGGATGGGTCGGGATAGCCGGCCACGTCCAGGGCGGCGCGATAGGTCTTGACCTCGATGGCCCGCACGCGCTCAGGGCGCACGCCCTTCTCGCGCAGCGCGAGCGCGGCGTCGATGGCGGCGAAGGTGTGGCCGCAGCATCCATGGTTCTTCTGCGTCATCCGCGTGATGTTGTAGCGCTCGCCCAGTCCGTCCAGCACGCTGTCCCAGCGGACGTCCGTGGCCAGGGCCGCGCCGAAGCCGACTTCCCCTTCCAGGATGTCTGTCACGCCGGTCACACCGTACGCGGCGGCCTGCCCGGCCCGTACGCCGACTTCCGCCGCATGCCCGGCGTGCAATGCCTTGCTCATGGCATCGGAACGAAAAGCCTGTTGCAGGGCCGCGGCCATGGTGGCCGATGTCGCGATGGCGTGCCCCATGACAGCGCTTTTGCCGGGGGCCGCCAGCGCGGCCGCGGCGGCCGCCGCGCCCAGGGATCCGACCGTGCCGGTGGTGTGGAAGTAGCGGTAGTGGGACGGCTGCATCGCGACGGCGATACGCGTGGAGATCTCATACCCCACCACCACCGCATTCAGCAGTTCGCGCCCGCTGGCGCGCTGGTGTTCGGCCATGGCGAGCGCCGCGGCGATCACCGGGCACCCGGGGTGGTAGGCGCCGTCCCGGAAGATGTCATCGAATTCCGGGGCGTGCGAGGCGCTGCCGTTGATCCAGGCGGCGGTGGCCGGAAAGGCGGTGGTGCCGTTGCCCGGCAGGCTGGACCGGCCCACACCCAGTTCTTCCGCATGCGCGGCCACCAGCTCCCGGCACGGCGAAATGCGGGTTCCGGGATACAGCGCGGACAGCCAATCCAGAACGGCACGCTTGGCATAGTGCAGGACTTCGTCGGGAAGGCTGGCGAGGGTGTCGCGCGCGCCATAGGCGGATAGCGATTCGAGCAGCATGGGCGTCTCCGGCATATCGCGGCGCGGTTGCGCGCCGCTCTTGTAGCCTTCACTCTAGCCCGCGATGCCCCCGCGCGGTTTGAAAAAAAGGCAAACCACCGATCACCGATCCGGCAAGCGCAGCGCAGCCAGCAGCGCCGCCACCAGGGGGCGCATGTCCGCGGCGTCGCGTACGCAAATGTGGAAATGCCGCTCGGCCCAGGGGTCTTCCAGGCGGATCAGCGCCAGCCCCATGTCGGCCAGGTAGTTGCGCGCGATGCCCTCGGGCACAACGGCGATACCCAGGCCCTCGCGGACCATGCGGCAGCGTGTCTCGAAATTCGCCACCTGCAATTTGACCTTGGGCGGACGCGAGAGGCTCGTCCCGACGTAGTCCAGGAACTGGTCCAGCGAGTGGCGTGGAAAATAGCCGAGCAGGTCGTAATCCAGCGCGTCTTCCAGGCGCAGGGATGCGCGCGCGGTCAGCGGGTGGCCGAGCGGCACGACCAGGGCGACACGGTCGCGCCGGAAGGGAAAGGACGAGACGCCGGCGGCAGGGCGCGCGGCGTGGTAGATACCGATATCGACCGCGCCCTCCGCGACCATGCGCGGGATGTCGTAGCTATGGGCTTCCAGCACGTCCACCGCGACCTTGTCGCGTCCCGCCAGGAAGCGGGCCATGGGCGCGGGAAGGAATTGCAGCAGCGTGGAGGGGTTGGCGGCCAGCCGGATCTTGGCCTGGCCGTCGGCGGAATAGCTGTCGATGGCCTCTTCCGCCAGCTGGACACTGCGCAGGATGGCCTTGGCTCTCTGGTAGAGCAGCACGCCGGCGGGGGTGGGTTCCACCCCGCGCCCATGGCGATGCAGCAGCGTGCGTTCGAGATGGCGTTCGAGGTCGGCGATGCGCCGGCTGGCGGCCGAGGTGACGACGTTTTCGCGTTCGGCCGCCTTGGAGAGGCTTTTTTCCTCTACGGCGGCGACGAAGATTTCAAGCGCGGGGACGTCGAGTTTTTTCATGGTCGACCGTCCCCGGGGCTTCGTCAGTGCTTGGCGGCTTCGGTGCGCAGCTTGCGGGTGATGTACCACTGCTGCAGGATGGACAGCGTGTTGTTGACGCACCAGTACAGCACCAGGCCGGCCGGGAACATGAACATCATGCCGCCGAACACCAGGGGCATGACCATCATCACCTTGGCCTGCACGGGATCCGGCGGCGTCGGGTTCAGCTTGATCTGCAGGAACATGGTGGCCATCATGATCGCCGGCAGGATGAAGTACGGATCGTGGACCGACAGGTCATGGACCCAGCCCAGCCAGGGCGCGCCGCGCATTTCCACGCTGGCCAGCAGCACCCAGTACAGCGAAATGAACACGGGGATCTGCACCACCATCGGCAGGCAGCCGCCCAGCGGATTGATCTTTTCGGTCCGGTACATCTCCATCATGGCGGCGTTCAGCTTCTGCTTGTCGTCGCCGTACTTTTCCTTCAGGGCCTGCAGCCGCGGCGTCACCTGCTTCATGCGGGCCATCGAACGATAGCTCGTCGCCGCCAGCGGGTAGAACAGCAGCTTGATCAGGACCGTCAGCGCGACGATGGTCCAGCCCCAGTTGCCCAGGATGGAATGCAACCAGGTCATCAGCGAGAACAGCGGCTTGGCGATGATGGTCAGCCAACCGTAGTCGACCACCAGTTCCAGGCCGGGCGCCAGGGCCGCCATGGCCTTCTGGTCCTGCGGGCCGACCCAAAGATGCGCGTCGACGCTGGCCGATGCCCCGGGCGCGATGTCGCCCACGGCCTCGATGGTGCGCGCGGCGTACAGGTTGTCGCGCACCTGCAGCAGCTCGTTGGTGCGCGTCTTGCCCTGGGGCGGAATCCACGCCGTGGCGAAGTAGTGCTGCACCACCGCGATCCAGCCGTTGTCGGCCTGCTTGATGTAGCTGGCCTTCTTCTTCTCGATATCGGCGAACGTGGCCTTCTGGAACTTGTCCTGGTCCGAATACACCGCCATGCCGGTGAAGGTGTGATAGAAGCTGGACGTGTCGGGAGGATTGTTGCCGTCGCGCTGCAGCTGCAGGTACAGCGACGGACGTTCCGGGTTGGCGCTGGTGTTCGTCATGTCATGGCGAACGTCGATGTCGTAGCGGCCACGATGCAGCGTGTAGGTCTTGGTGACCTTCATGCCGCCCGAATCGGCCTCGAACACGACGTTCAGCGTGTCGCCGGTCATGCTGCGTTCGGAGGACACCATTCGGAACGGCGTCTGGTGCGTCGGGAAGCCGGGCTGGCCTGCGGCCCCCACCACGCCGGACTGCACGACATATTGCAGGTCGGGCGAGTCGTCCAGGAGCACCGTGGGCTGGTCGCCGCGGTTGGCGTCCGGGTACTTCAGCAGCACGGCCTTGACGAGCTGCGCGCCCGTGGTGTCGAAGGTCAGGCGCAGCACGTCGGTGGTGACGACGACTTTCTGCGAATCCGCCTGCGCCTTGGCCGCGGCCGGAGGCACGCCGCCCGGGGTCGCGGATGCCGGCTGGCCGGCGGCCGGTACGTTGGGGATCGTGGCGCTGGCTCCGGGCTGTCCCGCGTCCGCAGTGGCGGCGGGTTTGGCGGGCTGCTGGGCCGTCGGGGCGGCCGGCTGCATGCCGAACAGCGACGGTTTTCCGTTATGGACTTGCCAGTTGTTCCACAGGAGCAACAGCGAGAAAGAAAAAATCATCCAGAGGACGGTTCGTCGGATATCCATGGTGCCTACAAGGTGAAAGCGGGACCGGCAAAGCCCGCCAGTTTAGCGTCAATCCTGCCGGGCGCGGTGGCCGTGACCGCAATGGCAAGGGCCGCCGGACCGCGGCGCGTCGGGGACGGGATCCACCCCGCCGGGGGCCCAGGGATGGCAGCGTCCGATTCGCCGTGCCGCCAGCCACAGACCGCGCAACGGCCCGTGAGTTTCAATGGCTTCGATGGCGTAGGCCGAACAACTGGGCGTGAATCGGCACTGCCGTCCCACCCATGGGCTTAAAAAGAACCGGTAGAACCGGATGGGGGCGATCAGCAGAGCCTGAATGATGGACGTGCTCATGCGACACCTTCAGGACGGAGCGCGTACCAGCCGGCCGAAGTGAGCGTCTACTTCGGTTCGGGCGGCATGCTTCAGCGCGGTAAGGGACAGGTCCGGCACCCGGGCGTGCAACCGGACGACGTAATCGGCCGGTGCTAGCCCGTGGCGCCGCACGCGAAAGGCTTCGCGTATGACGCGCTTGAGCGCGTTGCGCGTTGCGGCTCGCGCCGCATGCCGTTTGGCGATGACCATGCCCAGGCGGGCGCGTCCCGGCTGCGGCCCCGCGGGCGCGGCGGCAGAGGTGATCATGAAAAACGCCCCTCGCGCCAGCCGACGGCCTTTCAGCGCGGCGGCGAACTCCGAGGGGCGATGCATCCTCGCCTCCGGTGGAAGCGTGGAACGCGGCACGGCGGGCGATAGCGCGGCCGTCACGTCAGGCGTGGGCGGCGCAACGCATCGCGAGGCGGGACTCAGACCGCCAGGCGCTTGCGGCCCTTGGCGCGGCGCGCGTTCAGCACGGCGCGGCCGCCACGGGTCTTCATGCGCACGCGAAAGCCATGGGTACGCTTGCGGCGGGTAACGGAGGGTTGGAAGGTGCGTTTCATGGGCGGTCCACAAAAGAACAATCAAAAATACGGATGGGCACAGACGCGGGCAATACGGCCCGCGCGCCCATGGCTATCTACGGCGCTTATCTCTTCGCTTATCTCGAGAGCGCGGCTTGGATGCCACGCCCGCTACGGCAGGAGTGTCGCGGCACGATCCGACTGACAGCCGGGGTCACTGTCTTCGGCATAGTCGTCGCCGTCTTCGACGCCTGGTTTTGACGCCCGTCTTCGATCCACTGCCGCAGATTCTAGGGACGAATAAAGCCACCCGTCGCCAGTCGAGCCCGCCATTTCAACAAGTTTCTTCTCTATTGTCAAACAGTTAGGGGGGCGGGTACCGGGGTCGACCGGGCCGGCCTGTGGATAACCACAGCCCAGGCAAGGTAGAATCGAGGTTTAGACAAGACCGACATGAAAGAATTCTGGCAGACCTGCGTCAGTCGTCTTGAGCAGGAACTCCCCCCCCAACAGATCAGCGCGTGGATTCGTCCGCTCGTGCCGCTCGCCTTCGACGAGGCGCAAGCGGTGCTGCGCATTTCCGCGCCCAACCGCTTCAAGCTGGATTGGGTGCGCAAGAATTTTGCCCGCCAGATAGAAACGCTGGCCACCGAATGGTGGCAGCGCCCGGTCCAGGTCCAATTCGAGCTGCCGGCCGGCACCGCCGCGCCGCGCATGCCGGTCGCGCCGCGCATGCCGGCGGCCGTTGCCGTGGAGGCGAACGGCACGGTTGCCGAAGCCGCCGCGCCCGCCGCCGGCCCGGTGTCGATTCCGGCGCCGCCGGCGACCACCGCCGCCGCGTCCGCCGCGGTGGCGGCAGCCGTCAACGCCGATGCCGCCAACGTCATCTACGAGCGTTCGCGGCTGAACACCGACCTGACTTTCGAAAACTTCGTCACCGGCAAGGCCAACCAGCTGGCGCGCGCGGCCGCGCTGCAGGTCGCCGAAAACCCTGGCGTCTCGTACAACCCGCTGTTCCTGTACGGCGGCGTGGGCCTGGGCAAGACGCACCTGATCCACGCCATCGGCAATGCCATGGTGGCGGCCGGTACCGGCGTGCGCGTGCGCTACGTGCATGCGGACCAATATGTGTCGGACGTCGTCAAGGCGTACCAGCGCAAGGCTTTCGACGACTTCAAGCGCTACTACCATTCGCTCGATCTGCTGCTGATCGACGATATCCAGTTTTTCTCCGGCAAGAACCGCACGCAGGAGGAATTCTTCTATGCGTTCGAGGCGATGGTGGCCCAGCGCAAGCAGATCATCATCACCAGCGACACCTATCCCAAGGAACTCGCCGGTATCGACAGCCGGCTGATTTCCCGTTTCGATTCCGGCCTGACCGTGGCGATCGAACCGCCCGAACTCGAAATGCGGGTGGCGATCCTGTTGCGCAAGGCCGAATCCGAGGGCGTGCCCATGCCCGAGGAAGTCGCCTTCTTTATCGCCAAGCACCTGCGCAGCAACGTGCGCGAACTCGAAGGGGCGCTGCGCAAGGTGCTGGCCTATGCGCGCTTCCACGGCCGCGACGTCGTTACCGTCGACGTCTGCAAGGATGCCTTGAAAGACCTGCTATCCGTGTCCAACGGCCAGATCACGGTCGAGAACATCCAGAAGACGGTGGCCGATTTCTACAAGATCAAGGTCGCCGACATGTACTCGAAACGGCGCCCCGCCAATATCGCACTGCCTCGCCAAGTGGCCATGTACCTGGCCAAGGAGCTGACCCAGAAAAGCCTGCCTGAGATCGGCGACCTGTTCGGTGGCCGCGACCACACCACCGTTCTTCACGCCGTGCGCAAGATCTCGGACGCGCGCGGCAAGCTCGCCGAACTCAACCATACCCTGCACGTGTTGGAACAAACTCTAAAAGGATGAACATGCAACTCGTACAAACCACACGCGATGCATTGCTGAAACCGCTATCGACTGTGGCGGGCATCGTCGAAAGACGCCATACCCTGCCCATCCTTGCGAACATCCTGATGCGCAAAGAGGCCAACAAGGTATCGTTCATCGCGACGGACCTGGAAGTCCAGATCACGACGCAGGCGGATTTCGGCGTGGGTTCCGACAACGAATCGACCACCGTTGCCGCGCGCAAGCTGTTGGACATCCTGCGCGCGCTGCCGGATACGGGTGACGTCAAGCTGGCGCTGGCGAGCAACAAATTGTCCGTGCAGACCGGCAAGAGCCGCTTCGCGTTGCAGACGCTGGCGGCCAGCGAGTTCCCCACCGTGGCCCAGCCCGAGAACTGGGATGTATCGCTGACGCTGACGCAGAAGAACCTGCGGCATCTGCTGAACATGGTCTACTTCGCCATGGCGCAGCAGGACATCCGTTATTACCTGAATGGCATGCTGATGGTGTTCGAACCCGGCCGCCTGCGCGCGGTGGCGACCGACGGCCACCGCCTGGCGCATTGCGCCACCGAGGCCGAAGGTATTACCGAGCGCCATGAAGTCATCGTCCCGCGCAAGACCGTGCTGGAGATGCAGCGCCTGCTGGAAGACTCCGATGCGCCGGTCTCCATCGACGTGGCGCCGGGCCAGATCCGTTTCCGCTTCGGCGACGTCGAGCTCGTCTCCAAGCTGGTCGAAGGCAAGTTCCCCGATTTCACCCGCGTGATCCCCACCAGCTACACGCGGCATTTCGTGGTCAATCGCGAAGCCCTGCAGGGGAGCCTGCAGCGCGCAGCCATCCTGACCACGGATAAATTCAAGGGTGTGCGCCTGCAGCTGGCGCAGAACCTGATGAAGATCTCTTCTTCCAACGCCGAGCAGGAAGAGGCGCAGGAAGAGCTGGACATCGATTACAGCCATGAGGCCCTCGACGTGGGCTTCAACGTGAGCTACCTGCTGGATGTCCTGAGCAACGTCAAGGTGGAAGAAATCAAATGGTCCGTCATGCCGGACCAGAATGCCTCCGCCCTGATCACCCTTCCCGATGACGACAACTTCAAGTACGTCGTGATGCCGATGCGCATCTGACCTCGCTTGACCGTCACTCCTGGCCGCGGCGCGATCCGCCCCGGCCAGGCCGCAAGCCGGCCGCTTTATTCGCGCAATCACAGAGATTTATGTCCGACACTCCGAATACCACTCCCGAGAACTCCGGCTATGGCGCCGATTCGATCAAGATGCTCAAGGGGCTGGAGGCCGTGCGCAAGCGCCCCGGCATGTACATCGGCGACACATCCGATGGCACGGGGCTGCACCACATGGTGTTCGAGGTCGTCGACAACGCGATCGACGAGGCGCTGGCGGGGTATTGCGACGATATCGTCGTGACCATCCATACCGATAATTCCATATCGGTAACGGACAACGGCCGCGGCATCCCGACCGACATCCACAAGGACGACGAGTTCGGCCGCAGCGCGGCGGAAATCGTCATGACCGAGCTGCACGCGGGCGGCAAGTTCGACCAGAATTCGTACAAGGTATCGGGCGGCCTGCACGGCGTGGGCGTGTCCTGCGTGAACGCCCTGTCCGAATGGCTGCGCCTGACCATCCGCCGCAACGGCGAAGTGCACGAAATGGAGTTCCGCCAGGGTCAGCGCGTGAACCCGCTGGCCGTCACGGGCAAGACCGAAAAGCGCGGTACCGAGGTGCGCTTCCTGGCCGATCCGCTGATCTTCAACCACATCGAATACCACTACGACATCCTGTCCAAGCGCCTGCGCGAGCTGTCGTTCCTGAACAATGGCGTGAAGATCCGCCTGGTCGACCAGCGCCAGGGCAAGGAAGAAAACTTCGCCTTCTCCGGCGGCGTAAAGGGCTTTGTCGAGTACATCAATCGCAGCAAGACGGTCCTGCATCCCAATGTGTTTTCGGTCAGCGCGGAATCCAGCGCCGGCGGCGTGCCGGTCACGGTGGATGTGGCCATGCAGTGGAACGACAGCTATTCCGAGAACGTGCTGTGTTTCACCAACAATATTCCGCAGCGGGACGGCGGGACGCACATGACGGGCCTGCGCGCGGCGATGACCCGCGTGCTGAACAAGTACATCGCGGATAACGAACTGGCCAAGAAGGCCAAGGTCGAGACCTCCGGCGACGACATGCGCGAGGGACTGACCTGCGTGCTGTCGGTGAAGGTGCCGGAGCCCAAGTTCAGCAGCCAGACCAAGGACAAGCTGGTGTCCAGCGAAGTGCGGCCGGCCGTGGAAGACGCCGTCGGGCGCACACTGGAAACCTGGCTGCTGGAGCATCCCATCGATGCCAAGGCGCTGTGCGCCAAGATCGTCGAGGCCGCCCGCGCCCGCGAAGCCGCGCGCAAGGCGCGCGAAATGACGCGCCGCAAGAGCGTGCTGGAAGGCGCCGGCCTGCCCGGCAAGCTGGCGGATTGCCAGGAGAAAGACCCCGCCCTGTGCGAGCTGTACATCGTCGAGGGCGATTCGGCCGGCGGTTCGGCCAAGCAGGGCCGCGACCGCAAGTTCCAGGCTGTGCTGCCGCTGCGCGGCAAGGTGCTGAACGTCGAGAAGGCGCGCTTCGACCGCCTGATCGCCAGCGAGCAGATCGCCACGCTGATAACGGCGCTGGGCACCAGCATCGGCCCCGACTTCAACGTCGACAAGCTGCGCTATCACCGTCTGATCATCATGACCGACGCGGACGTGGACGGCGCGCACATCCGCACGCTGTTGCTGACGCTGCTGTATCGCCAGATGCCGGAGCTGGTGGCGCGCGGCTACGTCTACATCGCACAGCCGCCGCTGTACAAGGTCAAGGTCGGCCGCGACGAGCGCTATCTGAAGGACGACCAGGAAGAAGCGATCTTCATGCTGCAACTGGCATTGAAGGATGCCGAGCTGATTCCGGCCGAAGGCGCGGAGCCCATTTCCGGCGAAGCGCTGGCCGCGCTGGCACGCCAGTACACGCTGGCCGATGCCGTCATCGCGCGGGCGTCGCGCATGATCGACGAAGCCGCGCTGTCGGCCATGGCCGAAGGCATCGAGATCGACATCGACACGGCGGAAGCCGCCGCGGCCTCGGCCGAGCGGCTTGAAAAGGCCCTGTTCGATCCGTTGGCCCCGCACGCCGTCAAGGTCTACGCCGAAGTGGATCCCGGCACCGAGAAGCAGCGCCTGGTGGTGCAGCGCATGCGCCACGGCAATGCCCGCATCAGCCTGATCGACGCGACCTTCATCGAAGGCGCCGACTACGGCGTGCTGTCGACGGCGGCCAAGACCTTCCTGGGCCTGATCGGCGCGGGCGCGGTCATCGCGCGCGGCGAGGGCGAAAAGCGCAAGGAAGCACCTGTTGCCGACTTCCGCGAGGCTATGCGCTGGCTGCGTGCGGAAGCCGAACGCAGCGTGTCCAAGCAGCGCTACAAGGGCCTGGGCGAAATGAACCCGGAACAGCTGTGGGAAACCACCATGGATCCGAAGGTGCGCCGCCTGCTGCGCGTGCAGATCGAGGACGCCATCGCGGCCGACGAGGTCTTCACCACGCTGATGGGCGATGAAGTGGAACCGCGTCGCGCGTTCATCGAAACGCATGCATTGTCGGCGAGCAATATCGACATTTGATGCGGGGATAACGCTGAGAGTTCGGGTTTTCCGGAGAGAGTCCGGATAAGGCAATGGGCTGCGTCTGCAGCCCATTTTTTTTTCGGTAGCAGATGGATAGCGTTCGATTCGCGCTGGCGGCGTAGCCGCTATCGGGAGTGAGGCGCCGTACTGCGGGCGCTTGTAGCGGTGTGTGCGCTTGGAGCGGCAATAGCCTCTGTTTATGAATTCAATAGTCGGCGCAATGGAATAGTGGTGGATTAGTGCGGAATCTGGAAAGATGAATTTCGGTCATGAGGGTTTATCCCTAGGTTCTGGAAGCGCAGAATGCATTTCATCGGGAACAG
>NZ_JBMQQZ010000028.1:0-11144 GCF_057362025.1 Bordetella sp.
GCCGTGCCGCCAATCAGGAAGCCGCGTGCCTGCATATCCCCAGCCAGCCAGGCGAGATCGCCGATGCGCTGGAAACCGAACATCGAGTAGTACACGTAGAACGGCACCATGATGCGGTTGTTGGTGGAGTAGGACGTGGCCGCCGCGATCCAGGAGCTCATCGCGCCCGCTTCGTTGATGCCTTCCTGCAGCAGTTGGCCGTCGGCCGCTTCCTTGTAGTACATCACCTGGTCCTTGTCGACCGGGGTGTACTTCTGCCCTTCAGGCGCGTAGATACCGATCTGGCGGAACAGGCCTTCCATACCGAAGGTGCGCGATTCGTCGGCCAGGATGGGGACGACGCGCGGCGCCAGATCCTTGTCGCGCAGGATCTGGTTCAGCGAACGCACGAATGCCTGCGTGGTGGATATTTCGCGGCCTTCCGCGGTGGGTTCCAGCACGGGCTTGAAGGCCTCCAGCGCCGGCGCCTTCAACTGCTCGTCGGCCTTGGTGCGGCGCTTGGGCAGGTAGCCGCCCAGCGCCTTGCGGCGTTCGTGCAGGTACTTCATTTCCGG
The DNA here is from genome assembly GCF_057362025.1 of Bordetella sp. Classification (NCBI taxonomy): domain Bacteria; kingdom Pseudomonadati; phylum Pseudomonadota; class Betaproteobacteria; order Burkholderiales; family Alcaligenaceae; genus Bordetella; species Bordetella sp. The sequence continues at coordinate 555 of NZ_JBMQQZ010000028.1, forward strand.
GGAATCCTCGGCCGGCTTGAAGAACGGCAGTTCCTCCAGCTTGTCGTCGGGGATCGGAATGCCGAAGCGATCGCGGAATTCGCGCACCGCCGCCACGTCCAGCTTCTTCTGCTGGTGGGTGGGGTTCTTCGCCTGGCCGACATGGCCCATGCCGTAGCCCTTGATGGTCTTGGCCAGGATGACGGTGGGCTGGCCCTTGTGGTTGGCCGCCGCGTCGAAGGCGGCGTAGACCTTGTGCGGATCGTGGCCGCCACGGTTCAGGCGCCACACGTCCTCGTCGCTCATGCGGGCGACCATCTCCAGCAGCTTGGGATGCTTGCCGAAGAACTTTTCGCGCACGAACTTGCCGTCGTTCGCCTTGTAGGCCTGGTATTCGCCGTCGACGGTTTCCTCCATCACGCGGCGCAGGATGCCTTCCTTGTCATGGGCCAGCAGCGGATCCCAATAGCCGCCCCAGATCAGCTTGATGACGTTCCAGCCGCTACCGCGGAAATCGCCTTCAAGCTCCTGGATGATCTTGCCATTGCCGCGCACCGGGCCGTCCAGCCGCTGCAGGTTGCAGTTGATGACGAAGATCAGGTTGTCCAGCTTTTCGCGCGCCGCCAGGGCGATCGCACCCAGGGATTCCGGCTCGTCCATTTCGCCGTCGCCGCAGAATACCCAGACCTTGCGGTTGGCCGTATTGGCCAGGCCGCGGGCGTGCAGGTACTTCAGGAAGCGGGCCTGGTAGATGGCGGTGATGGGCCCCAGGCCCATGGAGACGGTCGGGAACTGCCAGAATTCCGGCATCAGCTTGGGATGCGGATACGAGGACAGGCCCTTGCCGTCCACTTCCTGGCGGAAGTGGTTCATTTGTTCTTCGGTCAGGCGGCCTTCCAGGAAAGCGCGCGCATAGACACCGGGCGACGAATGGCCCTGGAAGTACACGAGGTCGCCGCCGTGGTCTTCGGATTCCGCGTGCCAGAAGTGGTTCTGCCCGGTGCCTATCATCGTCGCCAGCGAGGCGAAGGAGGCGATGTGGCCGCCCAGGTCGCCGCCGTCCGGGGGCGAATGCCGGTTGGCGCGCACCACCATCGCCATGGCATTCCAGCGCACGTAGGAGCGGATGCGCGATTCCAGCTCGAGGTTGCCCGGATGCGCCGGTTCGAGGCCGGGCGGAATTGTGTTCACATACGCGGTGTTGGGCGAATACGGAATATGGGCGCCGGACCTGCGGGCCTCGTCGATCAGGCGCTCCAGCAGGTAATGCGCGCGTTCCGGTCCTTCGCGGTCCAGCACCGCCGCCAGCGCTTCCAGCCACTCCTGGGTTTCCAGGGTGTCTTCGTCATTGGCAGCCGTTTGGGCGCCAGCCAGGGCGTTAGAGGACATCGTGTGTCTCCAGCAGAGAGGGTTGTAGCCGTGCGCCTGTGCCGGCGCGAGGGGCATGAAAAAACGCCCGCAGAAAACCGTGCCTGACGCGTGGGTGCGCGTCCGGTGGCTGGGCAGGGCAACTTATGCGGCGCATTCTAGGAAACAAGATTACCCCGGCGCAAGAGAAATTTCATGTTGCGGTACGGCATTTCATAATATGAAATCATCGCCAATCGCAACAAACGACTAAAATGCGGCAAGATCCCACGACCATCGCCATGGCCAGCGCACCCAAGTCGAATATACCCACGCCGTTCCACGACCATGCCCGCTTGCGCAGGCGGGGCCTGTATTGGCTGACGCCCGTCCTTGTACTCATACTCTATATATGTGTCATGGGCGTGTTCTTCTGGCTGCAGCGCATCCATGACGACAGCGTCATGTTCGTCACGATAGACCAGGAGATGCGGCAGCAGCGCCTGCTGTGGATCGTCCTGGCGCTGTCCTGCGTGATCGTCATCAGCCTGCTGATGCTATGGCGCTACACCCGCTTCCGGTCCCATGCCGAAGCGGCGCTGATCGCCGAGACCGGTTTCCGGCGGGCGATGGAAAACTCCATGTCCACCGGCATGCGCGTACTGGACATGGAAGGCCGCATCGCCTACGTCAATCCGGCGTTTTGCCGCATGATCGGCTGGAACGAAGCGGATCTCCTGGGACGCAGCCCGCCCTTCCCGTATTGGGTGCCCGGCCGCCACGATCAGCACCAGCACACCCTGGATATCCTGCTGTCCGGCAAGACGCCCAGCAGCGGCCTGGAAGTGGAGGCCCAGCGGCGCGACGGATCGCGCTTTACCGCGCGCATGTATGTGTCCCCGCTGCTGGACCCGAACGGCAACCAGATCGGCTGGATGACGTCGATGACCGACATCACCGAACCCAAGCGCATCCGCGAAGCCCTGACCGCGGCGCACGAACGTTTCATGACCGTGCTGGAAGGCCTGGACGATGCGATCTCGGTCACGGCCGATACCCACGATGGCCTGGAGCTGCTGTTCGCCAACCGCACTTACCGCCGGGTCTTCGGCGCGCAGACGGGCGGCCATGACGAACTGCTGGCCGGCCGGCGCGGCCGCTTTACCGACGAATCGGTCGAGGTCTTCGCCCCGTCGGTGCAGCGCTGGTTCGAAGTCCACCACCGCATGCTGGCCTGGACCGACGGGCGCCGGGTGCGCCTGCAGGTGGCGCGCGATATCACCGAGCGCCGCCAGCACGAGGAAGCCTCCCGCGTGCAGCAGGAAAAGATCCAGCTCACCAGCCGCCTTACCACCATGGGCGAAATGGCGTCGTCGCTGGCGCATGAGTTGAACCAGCCGTTGACCGCCATCACGAACTACAGCATGGGCGCCGTGGCGCTGGTCAAGGCGGGCCACACCAATCCCCGCATGCTCCTGCCGGCCCTGGAAAAAGCCGCCGCCCAGGCCGAACGCGCCGGCAAAATCATCAGCCGCATCCGCGAATTCGTGAAACGCAGCGAACCGCGCCGCCAGCGCGTCGCCATCGCCGGCATCGTCGACAATGCCATCGGCTTCGCCGAGATCGACGCGCGCAAGCGCCGCATCCGCATCGAACGTTTCGTGCCCTCCAACGCGCCGGATGTGCTGGCCGATCCCATCCTGATCGAGCAGGTGCTTTTGAATCTTTTGAAAAACGGCCTGGAGGCGATGGAGAACAGCGACTCCGACGAATTGAAAGTCGCCGTCATCCTGCACGAACAGCACATCGAAGTCGCGGTGGTCGACCGCGGCCATGGGCTGGCCGATCCCGAAAGGCTGTTCGAACCGTTTTTCAGTACCAAGGCCCAGGGTTTGGGCATGGGCTTGAATATCTGCCGTACCATTATCGAGTCGCACCACGGCCGCCTCTGGGCGGATCCCAATCCCGCGGGCGGCACGATTTTCCGCTTCACCCTGCCCTGCGCGGCGCCACAAGCACAGACGCAGAACGACCAGTCCGAGGAGCTTCACGCATGAACACCCCAAATCCGTCCAGCACGGTATTTATCGTCGACGATGACGAAGCGGTACGCGATTCGCTGCGCTGGCTGCTGGAAGCCAACGGCTATCGCGTGCGCGCCTACGCCAGCGCGGAAAGCTTTCTGGAAGACTACGATCCCAACCAGGTCGGCGTGCTTATCGCCGATGTCCGCATGCCCGGCATGACCGGACTCGAACTGCAGGAACAATTGATCGCCCGCAAGGCACCGCTGCCCATCGTGTTCATCACCGGCCACGGCGACGTGCCGATGGCCGTGACGACCATGAAGAAAGGCGCGATCGACTTCCTGGAAAAACCCTTCAACGAGTCGGATCTGCGCGAGATCGTGGCCCGTATGCTGGAACAGGCCACGCAGCGCGTGTCCAAATTCCAGGCCCAGCGCGATCACGAAGCCATGCTGGCCCGCCTGACCGCACGCGAACAGCAGGTCCTGGAGCGCATCGTGGCCGGCCGCCTGAACAAGCAGATCGCCGACGACCTGGGCATCAGCATCAAGACCGTGGAAGCGCATCGCGCGAACATTATGGAAAAACTCGAAGTCACCACCGTAGCCGACCTGATGAAGGTGGCCCTGGCCAAACCCGAGGCACACGCATGACGGCACGCATTATCGATGGTTCGGCGCTGTCCCAGCGCATCCGCGACGACGTCGCGCATCGCGTGGCCGAACTGGCGAAGCAAGGGGTGCGGCCGGGCCTGGCCGTCGTCCTGGTGGGCGACAACCCGGCGTCGCAGGTGTATGTCAGGAATAAGGTACTGGCCTGCGAGAAAGCCGGCCTGCATTCGGTCAAGGAGCAGTATCCCGCCACCATGAGCGAAGCGGAATTGCTGCAACGCATCGCCGTGCTGAACGGAGACCCCACCATCCACGGCATCCTGGTGCAGCTGCCTTTACCGCCGCATATGGACGCCCACAAGGTGATCGAGGCCATCGCGCCGGAAAAGGACGTCGACGGCTTCCATATCAGCAACGCCGGCCTGCTCATGACCGGGCAGCCGCTGTTCCGGCCCTGCACGCCCTACGGCGTGATGAAGATGCTGGAATCCGAAGGCGTGGCGCTGCGCGGCGCCGAAGCCGTGATCGTGGGCGCCAGCAATATCGTCGGCAAGCCGATGGCCATGCTGCTGCTCGCGGCCGGCGCCACGGTGACGCTGTGCAATTCGAAAACGCGCGACCTGGCCGCCCACACCTCGCGCGCCGATGTGCTGGTCGTGGCCACCGGCAAGCCGGGCATCGTCACCGGCGCCATGATCAAGCCCGGCGCCGTGGTGATCGACGTGGGCATCAACCGCGGCGAGGACGGCAAGCTGCGCGGCGACGTGGATTTCGACAGCGCCGTGCGCGTGGCGGGAGCGATCACGCCCGTGCCGGGCGGCGTCGGTCCCATGACCATCGCCATGCTGCTCGTCAACACGGTGGAAGCCGCCGAACGTCTGCGGTAGGCCCCCCCGAAGCGCTGCGCGCTTCCCCCCAGGGGGCGACGCTGGCGGACCGGAGGGAGGCCTCACCCCCGAAGCGCTACGCGCCTCCCCCTCCAGGGGGCGACGCCGGCGGACCGGCGAAGCCGGATCCTCGGCGTCCCCGATCGACTGCATCTGTTTTTTTTGCGGGCAGAAAGCCTTGCAACCGCCGGGGCCCGTCTCCATCTACTCTACGTCGTTGTTATCCCCATCGAGCCGAACATGAGCGTGAATCCGCTACTCGCCCCCGCCGAAGACCTGGTGGACTATGCCGCCGTCAAGCCCTCGCACATCGTGCCGGCCATGGACACCTTGCTGGAGGTGGCGCGCCAGGCGGTGGACCGCGCCGCGGATCCGGCACTGCCCGCCACCTGGGAAGCCGTGATCGAACCCCTGGACTCCACCTCCGAACGGCTGTGGCGCGCCTGGTCCGTCGCCGGCCACCTGAACGCCGTGGTCAACACGCCGGAATTGCGCGAGGCCTATAACGCGGCACTGCCCAAGGTCACCGATTTCTCTACCTGGGTCGGACTGCACGAGGGCCTGTACCGGCAGTACCAGCGCCTGCGCGCCGCGCCTGCCTTCGCCTCGTGGAGCCCGGTGCGCCAGCGCGTCATCGAACTGGCGCTGCGTGACTTCCGGCTGAGCGGCGTGGAGCTGCGCGGCACCGACCGCGATCGCTATGCCGAGATCTCGGACCGCGAGGCCCAGACTTCGCAGAAGTTCTCCGAAAACGTGCTGGATGCCATCGACGCGTGGTCGCTGCTGGTCGAGGACGAAGCCCGCCTGGACGGTGTGCCGGCCGACGTCAGGCAGGCGGCGCGCCAGGCGGCCGAAGCCGACGGCAAGCCGGGCTGGAAGCTGACGCTGAAAATGCCCTGCTATCTTCCGGTCATGCAATACGCCCGCGACCGCTCGCTGCGGGAAACGCTGTATCGCGCCTACGGTACGGTGGCGTCGGAACTGGGCGACAGCCAGTTCGACAATTCGCCGCTGATCGAGGAACTGCTGTCGCTGCGCGCGGAGGAATCGCGCCTGCTGGGCTTCCGCAACTTCGCCGAACTGCGCCTGCAGACCCGCATGGCGCGCAGCGCGGAACAGGTCATCGCCTTCCTGCGCGATCTGGCCGGCCGCGCCCGTCCCTATGCCGAACGCGACCTGGCGCAACTGCGCGACTATGCGCGGCAGGAGCTGGGCATGGACGACCTGCAGCCCTGGGACGTGACCTACGCATCGGAACGCCTGCGCGAAGCGCGCTATGCGTATTCCGAGGATGACATCAAGCAGTACTTCACCGAACCGCGTGTGCTGGCGGGTCTTTTCCAGGTTATCGAGACCCTGTTCACCGTGCGCCTGCGCGAAGTTCCGGTGTCGGCCTGGCATCCCGATGTGCGTGGGGTGCGCGTGGAACGGCCCGACGGCGAACTGGTCGGCTATCTGTACCTGGACCTGCACGCGCGCGCGGGCAAACAAAGCGGCGCATGGGTCGACAGCGAGCGCAGCCGGCGCTTGGCGGCGGGCGCGCTGCACACGCCAGTTGCCTACCTGACCTGCAATTTCTCGCCGCCAAACGGCGGCAAGGCGGCGCTGCTGACCCACGACGACGTCATCACGCTGTTCCACGAAACGGGACACGCGCTGCACGCCCTGCTGTCCGAGGTGGATGAGCCGGGCGCCGCCGCCTTCGCCAGCGTGGAGTGGGACGCGATCGAATTGCCATCCCAGTTCATGGAAAACTTCTGCTGGGAATGGCCCGTGGTACAGCGTTTGTCCGCCCACGTGGACAGCGGCGAACCGCTGCCGCGCGCGCTATTCGACAAACTGCTGGCCGCGCGCAACTTCCAGAGCGGCATGCAGACGGTGCGCCAGATCGAGTTCGCGCTATTCGACATGCTCCTGCACGACCGGCCCGACGGCGCCGATATCCGTTCCGTGCTGGATCTGCTGAACGAAGTCCGCCACGAGGTGGCGGTGCTGATGCCGCCGGCCTGGCATCGCATGCCGCATAGCTTTTCGCATCTGTTCGCGGGCGGCTATGGCGCCGGCTACTACAGCTACAAGTGGGCGGAAGTGCTGTCCGCCGACGCGTATGAGGCCTTCGAAGAGGCAGCCCGCGGCGGCGACCAGGGCACGCTGGATGCGGAGACCGGGGCACGCTTCCGGCGCGAGATCCTGGCGGTGGGAGGGGCGCGGCCGGCGGCCGATTCCTTCAAGGCCTTCCGCGGCCGCGAGCCGCGTATCGATGCGTTGCTGCGCCACAGCGGTATGACCGCCCTGCAGGAGTAGCCCCATGTCTCGAACCGCCATGCCGCGTTTCGCCCTGTCCGGCACGGGCGCCCCGCTATGCACGGGACCGCATGCCGGCCCTGCGTCATGGGCGCGCGCCGGCGCCTTCCTGTCGCGGCTGGCAGTCGCGATCGCGGCCATTTTTCTGGCAGCGGCCGCCCAGGCGGCCCCGCCGCCCGCGATCTACGACATCCATGGCCATCTCCCGGACCTGCGCTTTTCCTTGTCCGGTGCGCAGGGCCGCGTCGTCAGCCAGGATGACGTCAAAGGCAAAACGGTATTGCTGTTCTTCGGCTACGCCAGTTGCCCCGACGTGTGCCCAACCACGATGGCGCAACTGGCCGATGTGATGAACCGACTGGGAGAAGACGCCGCCAAGGTCCGCATTCTTTTCATCAGCGTGGATCCGCACCGCGACACCCCGGATGGATTGCAAGCTTATGTGAACGCCTTCAACAGCAATGCCATCGGCCTGACCGGTACGGAAAGGCAGATCGCCGATGTCGCCCGACGGTATCGCGTCTCTTACCAGATCGATAAACCCAAACCCGATGCCGACCCGAAGGTCTACAACGTCACGCACAGCCGCGGTGTGTATGTCTTCGATGGCGGGGGCGAAGCCCGTCTGCTGCTGTCCGACAGCAGCTCCACGGAAGAGATCGTTGACGCGCTGCGCAAGCTGGTCGGGGACTCGCGGCGTTAATACAACAGGGCAATCTGTTGTTACATGACATGAACGACCCCGCCACCCCGGCGCCGCTATGATGGCCCGTGTTGCTGTTCCCCTTGGACGCGTATCGAAACGGAAAGGAGCACGTATGGAAATCATCATCATGATCATCGTGGGTTTCATCGTCGGCCTGATCGCGCGCGCGCTCATGCCCGGCAATCAATCCATGGGCATTATCCTGACGAGTATCCTGGGCATCGTCGGAGCCGTCGTGGCCGGATTCCTTGGCCGCACGCTGGGCTGGTATGGGCCCGGCGAACCGGCCGGTTGGATCGCTTCGGTCATCGGCGCGATCATTGTCCTGTTCGTGGTGGGGTTGTTCACACGTCGCCGCGGCGCCTGACAGCCCCCTGCGGCCCGCGCCGGCCAGCCGCTTGCCCGAAAAGCCGCGCTGCATCGCAGCGCGGCTTTTTTTCGTCTGTTCAACGCCACGGGTGCCCCAGCCCCGTCCACCCGATCAGCCCGCGATGCCCACGCCGACCGTACCCGTATGGTCTTTCCCGGAACGGCACCGCATTCCTGGCATACGGACACTGACATCCTCGACAACAACCACCCGGAAAAAGCGGGCGCGTCCTGTCGACACATGAAGGAATCAACCCGCGGGGAATCGCACGCATGCCGCATTGGCGATGACGTCACGGTGCTCCGGGACGACGCATGGCCGACCGTCAGCCCGCCGCCAGATCGCCGCCGAATCCTCCACCACGCCGTGCCGGGATCCGACCGTCCGTCCGTCAATGCACTCGCCTGTATCAAGGGAATCCCACCGATGCCAGATTATCTCGTCTTGACCCCATCCTCGCCTGCTTCGTATTCATTCGCCCCACCCTCCGGACCGCGAGGACACACAGGCGGTGCATTCAAACAGGAAGCCGTATACCAACGCCTCGCCAGGGCCTCCTCGACCTGCGCGCGACGGGCGCGACCCGCTTCGTCCATCATCGAGACGCCCGCCTTCCGGCTCTCCGCCGGGCGCGCGTCCGCGACGGTATTGCGCCACGCGCCATTGCGCCCTGGAAGAAAAGCGCACGACGATGCGCCCACGTCCTGCCCAAGCAACGACAGCCTGGCCAGCAGCGGCTATCACGGCAGCACCGGCAGCATCAGCCGGGCGCCATCCATCGCCAGCGTGTCGTCCTCGGTTCTCGCGAGCAACGACAGCCTGTCCGTCTTCCCGCAGCCCGCCGGCCAGTTTCGCGCAAGCAGCGAGATCAGCATTACGCTCGTCGACGAGCCGGCAGGTGCCGCATTGTCCGAACTTCCGGCCTCGCATCCCGTGACCAGCATGGCGACGGCGATCATCACCGATCCCCGCGCCATCACCGCGAAGGTGCTTCGCACGGCCGAATCCACGGTATCCCTGGATAGGGCGTCCGTGGTGCGGGCCGCCGTGGACGCACTGCTGGACGAATGCCTGGCTTTCGGCAGCATCGGGCCGATCGCGGCGGCCACGCCGCAGTCTTTCAGGACCGCGACACCGGAGCCATCCCCTGCAGAGCCGTCGACTCCCGGCTCGCGGCTTTATCTCATGGGCCGCCGCATCCACCGCCATCTGTCCGAGCGAACAGCCGGCTGGCACGACCACGCGGCGTCGAGCATCGCGCAAGCCGCGTGGATGCTGGCGGACGGCGCCGAACGCGATGCGATCGAATTCAATTTCATACAGATGTCGCTGGCCCAGGCACTTCGCCACTTCGGGCCGCGAACCGGCTCCCCCGCCTCCACGCCGGGCGGCAATGACCATGCCGCGTCCGTCACCGCGGAACAACTGGACGCGCTGGACCGCCCCGCGCGGCTACGCGATCCCGACAATGCGGATCGCCGCAAACTCGATGCGGCCCTGGATATCGCCCTCCCCGGCCACGCCGCCCCCCAAGCGCGCCGTTTGGCCGGGCGCATCGTCGACCTGGTGGCGGAAATGGCCAACGAGGCGTTCAGGCAACGCCTGTACCGCGACGAAGTCGAGCATTTGCTGGCCGCCAGCGATCGCCACGACCTCGATGCCATGCATAAGGCCTTCATCCGCCTGTACGGGCTCGACCGGTCCTTCGCCTCGTCTTATCGGGATGACCTGGACCGCTGCGTTGCGCTGGTCGAGAGCCTGCCACGATCCGTCCAGGATGACTTCATGCGCACTTTCGCGCTGTCCGCGCAAGTCTCACCGACCCACGGCTTGGGACGCTACCTGGATACCATCCTGGCGGGCACGGCACTTCCCGGCGAGGTCAGCGAACGATTGCGATCCGATCTTCGGCGTTTCATGACGGACCTGTTCGCCGCTGCCGAACGGCTGGCCGGCGCGCGAGCCGGCGCCGCACCGGCGGCAAGAACGGCGAGCACGCGCACGACGGCGACATTGCTGGACATGCCACCGCCCGCCCGCCCCACCCTACGGGCGGTCGCGCTGGGGATCTGGCGCCGTATCTTTCCCGGCACTTCCCTGGAACGCGCGAAACGCCAGGTCGTCCAAGCCTGCGTCGGCACGCTGACGCCGGGCGAATGCATCGCCCTGCACCACGTGGTCGAAAGCTATCCCTTCCTGAAGGTGGACCATCCCGAAGGCCGTCGCATCATGCCGGCCCCGCAAAAGCAGCACTTCATGGCCCTGGATGCGGCACTGACCATGGAATCGGCGACGCGCCACGCCGTGCCCGTGGTGGCCCGTGCGGTAGAAGCGCTGCGAGGCGATCCCCGCTCGCCGC
>NZ_JBMQQZ010000029.1:0-74344 GCF_057362025.1 Bordetella sp.
CGGCAGGATCCAGAAGCTGAAGTTGTTCATGCGCGCGAAGGCCATGTCCGATGCGCCGATCTGCATCGGGATCATCCAGTTCGCGAAGCCCACGAAAGCCGGCATGATGGCGCCGAACACCATGATCAGGCCGTGCATGGTGGTGAACTGGTTGAACAGCTCGGGACGGAAAAACTGCAGGCCCGGCTCGAACAATTCCGTGCGCAGCAGCAATGCCAGCGTGCCGCCTTCCAGCAACATCAGGAACGAGAAGATGAGATACATCGTCCCGATATCCTTGTGATTGGTGGCGAACAGCCAGCGCCGCCATCCGGTGGGGATGGCATGGTGGTGGTCATCGTGACCGTGGCCGTGCCCGTGGCCCGGCTCGACGTGGTCTACAGTGACGCTGCTCATAGTCTCAACTCCTTCCTGCATGTTGCCCGGCCGTTCCACGGCCAGGCTGAGGTATTCGGTATCTGACGAGGGCGATCGTGCCCGGACGGCTGTCCGGGCACGGCGCTAGTGCGGCGACGACTTGACGGTGGACGGCTGGACGGTCGGATCCTGGCCCTTGCCCGCATTGCCCCAGGCATGGCGGGTATAGGTGATGACCGCGGCGACTTCCACGTCGTTGAGCTGGTTCATGAAGGCCGGCATCGGCGTACCGGGACGGCCGTGCAGCACGGTCTTGATCTGTTCCGCCTGCGGGCCCAGCACGACGGGGTCGCCGTCCAGCGCGGGGAAGGAGCCCGGAACGCCCTTGCCGTTGGCCTGGTGGCAGACAGCGCAATTGGCGCCGAAGACTTTTTCGCCGCGCGCGACCAGTTCGCCTTCGGTCCATTGCTTGTTCGGATCGTCGGCGGCGGAAGCGAGTTTCTTCTTCTGCTCGTCGGCCCACTTGGCGAAATCTTCCTTGGACTTGACCTCGACCACGATGGGCATGAAGGCGTGGTCCTTGCCGCACAGTTCGGCGCACTGGCCGCGGTAGGTTCCCACCTTTTCCGCGCGGAACCAGGTATCGCGCAGGAAGCCGGGGATCGCATCCTGCTTGACGCCGAAGTCCGGCACCATCCAGGAGTGGATGACGTCACCGGCGGTCAGCACCACGCGCACCTTCTGGTCCACGGGCACTACCAGGGGGTTGTCCACCTCCATCAGGTAGAACTCGCCCTTGGGCTCGCGGCCTTCGATCTGCGCGCGCGGCGTGGACAGCGTGGACAGGAACTTGACGCCGGTGGCGGGGCCGTCGACGTACTCGTAGCCCCACTTCCATTGATAGCCCGTGACCTTGACGGTCAGGTCGGGGCTGGACGTGTCCTTCATGGCCACCACCGCTTTGGTGGCCGGCAAGGCCATGGCGATAACGATGAAGAAAGGGATGACGGTCCAGGCGACTTCCACGCCGACGTGCTCGTGGAAGGTGGCCGGCTGGTATCCGCGCGATTTGCGATGCGCCCAGATCGAATAGAACATGACGCCGAAGACGCCGATGAAAATGACCACACAGATGATGAGCATCATCCAGTGCAGCCACATCACATCATGGGCGATCTGCGTAACGCCTTCGTGCAGGTTTAGCTGGTCGACCCTGGGGCCTCCGGGCATATCCTTGACCTGGGCACAGGCAATGCCGCTTGCCAGCATTGCACACGTTCCCAGTATCCCTCTCCACTTCTTCATGCTGACCCTCTATCATGACGCGTCCAGGGCCGTGCCGATGTGGCAGGGTGCTGCCGGTACCTACACGGGAAAACGCGTGATTATTGGACGGCAGATTTCGAGACGGGCATAAAAACCACTGCCGACCCGCGTCGGTTCTGCTCGAATCACAAAGAAACCGCCGGATTATAGCGGAGCGCGCCTCCCCCCGTATCGATATGCAGGGCAAGAGGGCCGCCCGGTCCGGCCCGGCACGCGGCCGCGGCGGCCGTCCGCAAGCTTCCTGCCCATGGTTCGGACCAGGGTCCGGCGCGGTTCGCGGCGCGCGTTACGGCCATGTCCGGCGCCGGTCCGCGGCCATGTTGCCGCCCAGGGATAAGCCCCTAAAATCCCGCCATGCCGCACACATCCCTGTCTTCGCCCCATCCGTCCTTGCCGGACGACCTGTATGCCTTGCTGCGCGACCGCGCGCAGGAGGCCATCCCGCCATCGTCCCGCCAGCTGCATATCGCCGGCCACCGTTGCGGCCAGGCAACCCTGGCGGCCTGCGATGCGCTGCGCGGGCAGGCCGGCGTGCGGATCGAGGCCGACAGCCTGCGCCTGGGCGACGGCATGCGGCCCGGGGCCGGGCTGGACGCCCTGCTGGCGGCCGTGGCCCTCGCCTTGCGGCAAGCTGACTGCCTGCGCGGCTGGCGCGACGAATTGCTGGATATCCACGACGAATCCGGCCTGTGCCTGGGAGCCATCGAACGCGCCGCGGTCAGGCCGCTCGGCATCCTGACGCGCGCCGTGCACCTGAATGCCTGGACCGCGGACGGCCGGCTGTGGGTGGCGCGCCGCGCCTTGAACAAGTCGACCGACCCGGGCATGTGGGACACGCTGGTAGGCGGCCTGGTCGCCAGCGGCGAATCGCCGGACCTGGCGCTGATCCGGGAATGCGGGGAAGAAGCCGGCCTGGCACCGGACGACGTACGCGGCCGCGATCCCCTGCGGACCGTGCTGCGCATGCACCGGCGCCTGCCGGAAGGCTACCAGGTGGAAGATCTGCTGGTCAGCCGCTGCGTGCTGGCCGACGATGTGCGGCCCGCGAACCGCGACGGCGAGGTGATGGAGTTCGCCACCGTGACGCCGGAACAGGCGCGCGCCATGGCCGCGAACGGCGAATTCACATTGGAAGCGGCGCTGGTCGTGATCAGCGATATCGCCGGAGGCAAAGCGGTCCGATCGAGCGCCTCGTAGTCCAGGACGGCAGTCAATGCGAATGTCGCGGATCGCCCCGCTGCTCCACCACTTTCAAATAGAGGGTGGCCGGCTCCAGGCACATGCCGGTCGACAGCTGGCCGGTCATGCCGCGGAAGATTTCCTGCCAGGGCGTCTGCGGCGGCGGTATCTGGAAGGCCGGGCCGCCGCGGCGCGCTTCGAGTTCCGCGGGGTCGACTTCCAGCGTCACGGTGCGGGCGTTCAGGTCCACGCGGATGCGATCGCCCGTGCGCAGTAGCGCCAGGCCGCCGCCCGCCGCTGCTTCCGGCGACATGTTCAGGATCGACGGACTTGCCGACGTGCCGCTCTGGCGGCCGTCGCCCATGCAGGGCAACGAATCGATGCCCTGCTGGATCAGGCGCGCGGGCGGTGCCATATTGACGACCTCCGCGCCACCGGGATAGCCGATCGGTCCGGCACCGCGTATGACCAGCATGCAATGTTCATCGATGTTCAGGTCCGGGTCGTCGATGCGCGCGTGGTAGTCCTCCGGGCCATCGAACACGATGGCGCGCGCCTCGAAGGCGTTTTCGTCACCCGGCGCCGACAGATAGGCCTTGCGGAAATCCTCGCCCACGACCGACATTTTCATGATGGCGCTGTCGAAGAAATTGCCCGACAGCACGATGAAGCCGGCGCGCTGCTTCAAGGGCGCTTCGCAGGTGCGGATCACGTCGCGATCGGTAGTGACGGCGCCGCCCGCGATGTCTGCAACCGTCCGGCCCGATACGGTCAGGCAGTCGCCGTGCAGGCGGCCCGCCGCCAGCAGCTCGTGCTGCACGGCGGGCACGCCGCCGGCACGGTGGAAATTCTCGCCCAGGTATTCGCCGGCCGGCACGCAGTTGACCAGCAGGGGCACGTCTTCGCCCAGGCGCTGCCAGTCGTCCAGCGTCAGATCCACGCCCATATGGCGCGCGATGGCGATCAGGTGGGGCGGGCAATTGCTGGACGCCCCCAGCGCGGACGCCACGACGATGGCGTTTTCGAAAGCGCGGCGCGTCAGGATGCGCGAAGGCCGCAGGTCCTCGCGCACCATGTCGACGATGCGCAGGCCCGTGGCGTAGGCCATCTGCCCGCGTTCGCGGTACGGCGCCGGAATGCTCGCGCAGGTGGGCAAGGACATGCCCAGTGCCTCGGCGAGCGAATTCATGGATAGCGCCGTGCCCATGGTATTGCAATGGCCCACCGACGGCGACGACGCCGTGGCCAGGGTCATGAAGCCTTCATAGTCGATCTTGCCGGCGGCCATCAGGTTGCGGGCATGCCAGATCACCGTGCCGGAGCCGACGCGCTTGCCTTCGTGCCAGCCGTCCAGCATGGGGCCGCCGGACAGCACGATCGCCGGAATGTCGACGGTGGCGGCCGCCATCAGGCAGGCCGGCGTGGTCTTGTCGCAGCCGGTCGTCAGCACCACGCCATCCAGGGGATAGCCATGCAGGATTTCCACCAGCCCCAGGTAGGCGAGGTTGCGGTCCAGCGCGGCCGTGGGGCGGCGCCCCTGCTCGGCCAGGGGATGCACCGGGAATTCCATCGGAATGCCGCCCGCATCGCGGATGGCCGCCTTGGTACGCTGGGACAGCTCCAGATGGTGGCGGTTGCATGGCGCCAGGTCGCTGCCGGTCTGCGCGATGCCGATAATGGGACGCCCCGACTGCAATTCGGCGCGGGTCAGGCCGTAATTCAGATAGCGCTCGACGTAGATTGCCGTCATGTCGGCATGGGATGGATCGTCGAACCATTTCTGGCTGCGCAGTCGGCGGGGAGTGTCAGGCATGGTGAATCTCGTATCAATGTTCGCGGGGCTGGCCGGAACGGCCGGCCCGTTTCGTCCGTGGCAACGCGTGCCGCGAACGCCCGGCCCATGTCGGCGGGCCGGGGGCTTGCAACAACGAACCGCGGCCCGCAAATTTCGCCGGGCCGCGATCGTGCCTTAGCCCTTGCGGGCCTTGGCGATCTCTTCCTGCAGCTGCTTGACCAGATCCGGTCCCAGTTCCTGCGTGTACTTGTCGACGACGGGCTGGGCCTTTTCACGCATACGCTGCAGCTCTTCCGGCGACACGGTGTTGATCTTCATGCCGGCATCCTTCAGCACCTTCATGGCCTTGGTGGAATCGGCGCGGCTGTCCTTGCGTTCGAAGTCGCGCGAAGACACGGCCGCCTGGCGGATCAGCTTTTGCTCGTCGGGCGACAGCGTGTTCCACCATTTCTTGGACGCCAGCACCACCCACGGGGTGTACACATGGCGGGTCAGGCTCAGGTAGGGCTGCACCTCGTAGAACTTGCTGCTCTGGATGGTGGTGACCGGGTTCTCCTGGCCGTCGACGGTGCGCGTCTCCAGGGCGGTGAACAGTTCCGAGAACGGCATGGGGACGGCATTGGCGCCCAGCGCGCCGAATACGCCCAGCGCGATCTGGTTCTGCATCACGCGCAGCTTGATGCCCTGCATGTCTTCCGCCTTGGCGATGGGATGCTTGGAATTCGTCACGTTGCGAAAGCCGTTTTCCCAGTACACCAGACCGACCAGGCCCTTGTCGTCCAGCATCTTCAGCAGCTTTTCGCCGAAGGGGCCGTCCAGCACCGCGTCCGCTTCCTTGCCGTCGTTGAACAGGAAGGGCAGATCGAAGACGCCGAATTCCTTGACCATGGTCGCCAGCGGCGCGGTGGAACCCACCATCATCTCCTGCGAACCGCCGACCAGCGCGGCCTGCATCTGTTCGTCCGACCCCAGGTTGGCGGAGCCGTAGGTACGCATCTTCAGCTTGCCGCCGCTGATCTTGCCCAGCTCTTCCGCCAGATGGCGCGCGGCGCGTCCCTGGACGCTGTCGTCGTTCAGGCCGTAACCGAAACGGATAATGCGGGTCTTAACGTCCTGGGCGTGAGCCAGGCCCGCCGTCGCGCAGGCCGACACGGCGGCCAGCGCGATGGCCAGTTTCTTCATCGAGGTAAGCATGGTGAGTCTCCTTGGGGTTTATCGCTTCTGGGGTGTCGCTAATGAATCCACTTCGCCGGCACGGTGATCAGCTCCGGAAAGATCACCATCAGCACGAGCAGCACGGTATACGCCACGACATAGCGCCATGCGCCGCGGATGATTGTCTCCATGCGGATGCGCGCCACGCCGGCCACGACGTTCAGCACGGTGCCCACCGGCGGCGTCAGCAGCCCGACGCAGCCAACCATGACGAACATGACGCCGAAGTACACCGGGTCGATGCCCGCCTTGGTGACCACCGGCATCAGCACCGGCGCCAGGATCAGGATGGTCGGCGTCAGGTCCATCGCGGTGCCGACCAGCGTCAGCACGATCAACAGCGCGAACATCAGCCACTTGGGGTGCGCGAGCAAGGGTTCCAGCAGCGCGACCAGGTCCGCCGGCATGTCGGCCAGCGTAATCATGTAGGACGACACCATGGCGGCTGCCACCAGGAACATGACGATGGCGGTGGTGCTGGCGGCCCGCATGAAGATCGGACCCAGGTCCTTGAGGCCGATTTCCCGATAGACGAACAGGCTGATCAGCAGCGCATACACGGCGGCCACGACGGCGGCCTCGGTCGGCGTAAAGATGCCGCCGCGCAGGCCGCCGATGATGATCACCGGCAGGAAGAGCGCCCATATCGACTGGCGCAGCGCGCGCATGCGCGCCCGCCACGGCTGGCGCGGCGTGGGAAGCACGTGTCCGCCGTTGCGCCGGGCCGTCCATGACCAGATGGCGATCAGCGTCAGTGCCATCAGCAGGCCGGGCGCGATGCCGGCGAAGAACAGCTTGGTGATGGACACATTGGTCGCCACGCCGTAGATGATGAAGGAAATCGACGGCGGAATAATGGGCGCGATAATGCCGCCCGCCGAGATCAATCCCGCGGCGTCGCCGGCTTCGTAGCCTTTTTCGCGCAGCATCGGGATCAACAGGGAGCCCAGCGCGGCGGCATCGGCCACCGCCGAACCCGATAGCGCCGCCAGCAGCACGCTGGCGAAAATCGCCACATAGCCGAGACCGCCGCGGATATGTCCGACGAACATCGCCGCCAGGTTGACGATGCGGCGGGAAATCCCGCCCTCGTTCATCAGTTCGCCCGCCAGCATGAACAGCGGCACGGCCATCAGCGTGAAGCTGTTGGCGCCGCCCAGCATATTCTGGGCAAGGATCTGCGGATCGACGAAGTCCAGCTGGAACATCATCGGCACCGCACTGATCATCAGCGCGAAGGCGATCGGCATGCCCAGCATAAGCAGGCCCAGAAGCACGATCAGGAAGACGGTAAGAATCATGGCGTGAGACGGATAAGGGTGGCGGCAGGGGCCGCGGCTGGAGCGGAAGCGGCCCGGTGTGCGCCAGCCGCCGGCCGTGCCCGCGCTGCGTGGACGGAGCAGGCCATGGAAGCGGGTCTCAGCTGAGGGGGTCCACCGCGCTGGCATCCAGCGCCGGTTCGGCGCCGCCCAGCGTCAGTACGATGTCGGCCAGCGTCAGCAGTGCCATGGCGATGGCCGCGTACAGGCAGGCGATGTTGAACACGCCGGCAGGCAGGCTCGTCACAGGCAGGCGCGTGGCCATGCCGATGACGGTCTGCTCCCAGCTGCCCTTGATCAGCATGCACAGCACAGCCAGGATCAACGCCTGGCAGAACAGATGGGTAACCCGCCGCGCGCCGCGGCCGAAGCGCTCTACCAGCATCGTCACGCCCATATGGGTATGGTCGCGCACCGCCAGCACCGACCCGATGAAGATCAGCCACACGAAGGCCAGCCGCGACAACTCGTCGGAGACATTGATGCCGGAATTGAACAGGTAGCGCAGGGCGACGTTGCCGAACAGCAGTACGACCATGACCACCAGGCAGGCCACCATCAGCCAGCGCTGGATGGCGAATACCAGATCGAGTGCGCGGCCAAGACGGCCACGGCCCGGCCCCGACGGGGGATTGCTCTGCATCGTTGTCTCCTGTCTTTTTGCGTTGCGGTCGATGCGAAGCGGAATGTTAGCGCTATCATGCGATGTTTGCCAACCCCATGCCGGGTTTGTCCCAAGGGTTTGTTTCGGTCAGACTACGGCCTTTCGCCTCTACCAAGCCATGACGGTCCGCAAGTCACGCAGCTCGCGCCACAACGGTGTCACCATGGCCGACGTCGCCCGCATGGCGGGCGTCAGCGCCATCACGGTATCCCGCGCCCTGCGCACGCCGGACAAAGTGCAGCCGTCATTGCGCACACGCATCCAGGAGGCCTGCGACCGGTTGGGCTACGTTCCCAATCACGCGGCCAGCGCGCTGGCTTCCGCCCGCTCGCGCACGGTGGTCGTCCTGATCCCCTCGCTCAGCAATATCGTTTTCGTCGACATCCTGGCGGGCATCAAGGAAGTCCTGGACGCCCATGCGCACCACATGCATATCGGGTTGACCGGCTATTCCGCCGAAGCGGAGGAAGCGCTGCTGCGCACCTATCTGCAGCATTCGCCCGACGGGCTGATCCTGACCGGTATCGACCACCAGCCCGGCGTCTGGCGGCTGCTGGACACCTTGAAGATCCCCACGGTCCACACCATCGAGACGCTGCAAGGCGAAGATGGCCTGAGCGTCGGGTTTTCGCAGTTCGATTCCGGCTACGCGGCGGGCCGCCATTTGTTCGACCAGGGCTATCGCCATATCGGCATCATCGGCGCCCAGCTCGATCCCCGTTCGCTGCGCCGCTGCGAAGGCTGCCGGCAGGCACTGCGCGACGCGGGCGTATACGACCCGGCGCTGGAAATCATGACGCCCAGCAAGTCCTCGCTGAGCCTGGGCGCGGAACTGCTGGACACGATGCTGCGGGAACATCCGGAATGCGATGGCCTGTTCTTCTGCAATGACGATCTGGCGCAGGGCGCGGTGTTCCAGTGCGGCCGGCTTGGTGTCGAGGTGCCGGGCCGCGTGGGATTGATCGGCTTCCATGACCTGACCGGCACGGCATGGACGACGCCACCGCTTTCCACCATCGCCACGCCACGCTATGAGATAGGGAAATCAGCCGCGACGCTGCTGATGAACGCACTGGAAGGACGGCCCAACCCCCAGCGGCATCTGGATCTGGGATTCCGCCTGGTGCGGCGGGAAACCACTTAGGCCGCACGGAGACCTTGCGCGGGATCGAGGCGCCTGGCCGCGCGTTCCCAGGTCGGGCCAAATCCCGCGCTGCGCTCCGGGTCAGGCCGCCGTCGTCGGCGGCGCGGACGAAAACTGTTTCCAGACCTCGATCGCGCGCAAGCGCTGCCGCGCCACTTTTTCGATACGTTCCCGCAGGTCCGCGTCGCGTGCCAGCAAGGCACGGAAATCACGCGCGGACATCATCAGCAGCTTGCTGTAGCCCAGCGAGGTCACATCCGGCACCAGGGATTGCTCGCCCAGCAAGGCGAGTTCGCCGAAGAATTCGCCGCTACCCAGCTCGACGGTAGTGTTGTCCGGCAGATGGACCGCCACCGCGCCCGAGGCGACGAAGCACATTTCCTCGCCCGCGCGGTCCTTCAGTACGGGCTGGTCGGGCAGCGCCAGGCGCGGCCTCAACAGCCGCGAGATCGCGCGCAGCGACTCGGCGCTGAGGTTCTCGAACAGGGGCACCCGCTTGATGAGCTCCGCCGCGCCCAGCTCGATATCCAGTGGCGGGTGCCGGTCGATGTGCGCCCAGCGCTGTTCCAGCTGGCCGGTCAGGTCGGCATAGACCTCCCCGCTGATCAGGAACTGGTCGAGCATGTCGCGGTAGCGCATGCGCTCGAGCTGGCGCGCCACCCTGCCCAGGTAGCTTTCCTGCAGCCACAAAGCGTAGGATGGGTATTGCAGGTTCAGCGCCTGCAAGGCGTTTTCGATGGCATCGAGCCGGCGCTGGTGCGCCGCCACGATGCGCTGCGTGGCCTCCTCGCCCAGCATGACCTTTAACTGCTGCCCGGCGAACAGGATCACCCGCTGCGCCACCGATCGCTTGCACATCAGGGACGCGAAACGCTGCGCCAGCTCGCGCGCCAGCCAGCGCTGGAAGCCGAACAGGTAATGCAGCCGCAGCGCGGCGCGGAAAGATCGCGAATACCGCACGTCGGCGGCGATGGCGTTCTCGAAGCCGACCACGCCGCCAGCGCGCACGGCGTCCTCCAGCCGTTCCGCGCGCGCCAGCAGGGATTCCGCCATGCGCCAATCGACGATCTGCGCCTTCAGGATGTCGAAGAACATTTCTTCTTCGCGCCGCGCCAGCGTGGCCAAGCCGATGTCCACACGCTCGGCCACGCTCATGTGGCGCACTTCGGCATCGCGCAATTGCCCCAGCGTCCGATCGAAAACCGCGTGGATGCGCTCGCGCACCTCCGGCCCGATGTGTTCGGCGGTGGCGACCTCGTCGGTTTTTTCCTGCAGGTCGCCCAGCGCCACGGCCAGCGCCTGGTCGCGCAGGGTGGCCTCGTGCCGCGACAGTTCGTTCAGCCTGAGCATGCGGATCAGCGGGCGCAGGCTGACGCCGTTGATGAACAGCGTCATCAGCACGAAACCCGTCGTCGCCACGGCCACGAACTGCCGCGCCTCGTAGGGCATGTCGTCGCGCTCGGTCACGGCCAGGGCCAGGGCCAGGGATACCGCGCCACGCAACCCGCCCCACAGCATGACGGTCTTGTACGCGCGGTTGACGCGCGTACCCAGCCGCGTCAGTCCAAGCAGCGGCACAAGGCCGAAGACCGCTACCGCGCGCGCGGCCAGCGCGGCAACGAACAGCACCAGGATCAGGCCGATGTCGACCAGCGTGGCATCCGCCATCAGGCGCGGAATCAGCATGGCGGCGAACAGGAAGATCAGCGAATTCGCCCAGAAGCCGAATTGCTCCCAGGCGCTGGTCAGATGTTCGAAGGTGGTCGGCGCCATGCGCGTGCGCCCGGTCGAGCCCACCACCAGCCCGGCGATCACGGTCGCCACCACGCCCGACACGTGCAGATAATGGTCGCAGACGAAAAACGTCAGGTAGGCAAGCGTCAGCGTCAGGGTGATCTCGGCCGTGGGGAAACCGCGCAGCACGGCGAACAGCATGCAGGCCATGCGGCCCATGGCGTAGCCTGCCAATCCGCCGCCGAGGAAGCTGACGAGGAAATCCAGCAGCACGTGCCCGGCGGACATTTCGCGGTGGCCCGCCAGCACGCCCACCAGCACGGAGTACAAGGCAATGGACGCGGCATCGTTGAACAGGCTTTCGCCCTCTACCAGCGTGGTCAGCCGCTTGGGCGCGCCGACTTCGCGAAAGATGCCGACGACGGCAGCCGGATCCGTCGTCGCGACGATGGCGCCCAACAACAGGCAAACCACCAGGCCATACGAAGACAGTGCATTCAGCGTAATGCCGACGACCACCGTGGAAAGGAAGACCGCGACGATGGCCATCATCAGGATGGGCCCGAGGTCATCCATCAGGCGTCTGACGTTCATCGACAACGCGGTTTCGAAAAGCAGGACGGGAAGGAAAACGGTAAGGAAAGTTTCCGAGGAAATCTCGAACTTTTCCAGGGAGTCCAGCATGCCGGCAAGCACCGGCGGCGCCCAGCCATGGATATGGATAACGATGCCGAGAAGACAGCCCACAATGGCGAGCAGCACCGAGTAAGGCAGCTTCAGCCGCCCGGCCAGCGGCGGCATGAAGCAAACCAGCGTCAGCAACGCCGCCAAGCCGAAAACCAGCAACCCTACGTCCATCTATTTCTTATCCCCGGGGCATTGTGTTCATTCAACGGAGAGGATAGCTGGTTTTGCATCGATGCACGTTTCGTTACGGGCGGCACGATTTGGTGGATGCCCGGCGGCGCGTATTTTCGCTAACGTTGGCGGCATCCGCACCGCCGCGACGGCATCCGCAGACGCCGCGGAGCGAATGCCGTCGGGACCAGGAAGCATTCACCGGAGCCGCCGTTGCACACCATCCTCAAGCCTTCCCCTGCATTTCCATCGAACGCCGGCCGATCCCGCCACGAGGACGCCGACAGCAGCAACCCCGTCGTGGCGCTCCAGCTCACCGATCCGCATCTGTTCGCGGCCCCCGGCCTCATGCTGGGTGTGGACACCGACGCCAGCCTGCGCGCGGTCCTGGCCGCCATTCGCCGAGATCATGGCGATGCGGACCTGCTGCTGGCCACCGGCGACCTGTCCCACGACGGCAGCGAGCTGTCCTACCGCCGCTTCGCCGACGCGGTATCGCCCTTGGGCATTCCGGTGCGCTGCCTGCCGGGCAACCATGATGCGCCCGCCGAACTCAGGCGCGCACTGGGGCCGTGGACCGATCCGATTGCCGATGTCGGCGCATGGCGGGTCATCCTGCTCGACTCGCGTGCCGACGGTTCGAACGCCGGGCATCTGGAACGCGAGCAGCTCGAACTTCTCGATCATGGCCTGGCGACTGCGCAAGGACGGCCGGCGCTGGTGGCCATGCATCACAACGCGGTGCAGGTCAGCGCCGAATGGCGCGACCCGATGATGCTGGACAATGCGCCGCAACTGTTCCGCCAGCTGGCGCGCTGGGGCAATGCGCGCGTGCTGCTGTGGGGCCACGTACATCAGGAATTCGACCGCCGGCGCGGCAATGTCCGCATGCTCGCCACCCCCTCGACCTGCTTCCAGTTCGCCATCCGCGAGGGCCGCCACCGCCTGGACCCGCAGCCTCCGGGCTATCGCTGGCTCAAGCTGTATCCGGACGGTTCGGTCGCGACCGGGGTGCGCCGGCTGGACGCCGCGCTATGGCGCAGCCTGGTACAGGAATGGAACGAGCCCGAGGACACTGCGGCCGTCTACGGCGCGACGCGCGATACCGCGGGTATTCCGGCCGTGGCCAACGGATCGATGATCCCCTGAACGCCCGGGCTGCCGACATGCGCGCATAAAAAACGGGGCACCGCTTGTGGGTGCCCCGCCAAACACCTGTCTCATAGGGGAGGGGAAAGAGGAGAAGCCGAGACAGGTGAGCAGACGGTGGCCTGGAGGGCTCCAGGCGCATGGTCTACGGAGGGTTAGGCTGGGGGGCGATAAGAAAGTTTCGCCCATCCCGAGGATTTCCCGCGGCGAGGTGTATCAAGATTTAACCGAACCACCCCTGCCTGATTAGGCGGGCTGCAGGCTGCCGCGCATCTTCTTCAGGGCAGCCGCCTCGATCTGGCGCACGCGCTCGGCGGAGATCCCGTATTCCTGGGCCAGTTCGTGCAGCGTGGCGCCGCCGTCGTCCTGCAGCCAGCGGGCCTGCACAATGTGGCGCGAACGGGCGTCCAGGGCCTCCAGCGCGTCCTGCAGGCCGGTGCTCTGCAGCTCGTCCATGGCCTTGCGTTCCAGCACGCGCGTGGGCTCCTGCCGGCCTTCGTCGGACAGATACGCGATAGGCGCGAAGGCGTCCTCGTCATCGTCCTGCGATTCCAGCGCCATGTCGCGGCCGGACAGCCGGACTTCCATTTCGCTGACATCTTCCGGGCGCACGTTCAGCTCGCGGGCGATTTCGTTCACCTGGTCCGAATCCAGCCTCTTGCCGTCGGGCCGCATGCTGCGCAGATTGTAGAACAGCTTGCGCTGCGCCTTGGTCGTGGCGACTTTCACAAGACGCCAGTTGCGCACGATGTACTCATGGATTTCGGCCTTGATCCAGTGCACCGCGAAGGAAACCAGGCGCACGCCCCGTTCGGGATCGAAGCGCTTGACCGCCTTCATCAGGCCGACGTTGCCTTCCTGGATCAGGTCGGCATGCGGCAGGCCGTAGCCCAGGTACTGGCGCGCGATGGACACCACAAGGCGCAGGTGCGACAGCACCAGCTCGCGCGCGGCGTCCAGGTCGTCCGTGTCGCGCAGGCGGCGGCCCAGGGAGACTTCCTGATCGGCGGTCAGCACCGGCAGGCGGTTGACGGCCGCGATATATGCGTCAATGGTTCCCAGCGCGCCAGGATTGGCGATGGCCAGCGTAAGCGTGTTGCCGGGTACGGCCAACGAGGAACTCGGTTGTTTCATGGTGTTGTGCTCCAGGAAACGGCTAGTGGTAGAACGCATTCGTGTGATGTTAGCACTCTGGAATAGGGAGTGCTAATTCGACCACCGTCTGCGTCCGAAGTTCAGTATTCAACGTGGAAAACCCCGGCCCGGCCATCGGTATGACGCTGGAGCGAAAACGGGGACACCCATTGGCCCGCCGCACCATCCGCCGGCCACACGGGCGCATTACCAGCCGCGCTGCTTCAGCGCGTCCGCGGTGGCGGCGTCGTCCGGACGGATGAACAGGCCGCCGCGCGGGTCCATGAACACCCGGTAATTGGCGCCGTCGAACATGGGCATGTACGCGGCGCTGCCATACTGGACGTCCACGAAGGGCAGCCAGCCGGGGAAGCGCTGTTTCAGTCGCCCCAGGTCCGGCATGCCTGGCGGACCCAGCGCATAAACCGTGCGCGGCTCGGACTGATCCGCCGCCGGGTCGGCATACCGGCCGGACAGGCGCTCCAGCCGGTACAGCGGCGGCACCCCGGCCAGCAAGGCCGGCAGGCGCCAGCGCACCACGCGGGCATCGATCTGCCACTCGTCGCCGCGCAGGGGGAAATCCTCCGGCGCCTTGCTGCCAGGCAACTGTGCCGTCGCGACGAACTGCCGCGGCGCACGTTCGTGCAGCGTAATCCGCGCCACCGGTTCGTCCGCAGTCAGGCGGAAGAACTGATACAGCGTTGCGGCGAACATGCCGGATACGCAGGCAAGCGCCAGGACCAGCAAGCCGAACAGGCGGCGCACCGGCCGCAGGCGGAACCGGCGCCGCCCCTGTGCGTCGCGGGGACCGCCCTTGCCCAGGAACAAGCCAAAGCCGATCAGCAGGGCGGCAATGGTGACCACCGCGATCCATACGGATGGAGCGACGCCTTCGATCAATGCGATCCTCGCGAAAAACCCGCAGACATTTCCAGTATATAGAGCGCGTCAAGCCCGGCCGTCGGCCAGGACCTCGCCCGTGGCGCCGCCCTGCAGGCGCTCGGCATGGAAGCGAATGTGGTCTTCCATGAAGGTTGAAATGAAATAATAGCCGTGGTCGTAGTGCTCATGCCGCCGCAACTGCAAGGGCTGGCCGGCCTGGGCGCAGGCGGCTTCGAAAGCCTCCGGATACAGTTGCGGGACCAGGAAGCGGTCTGCCAGGCCCTGGTCGACCAGGATGCCGGCGGGATAGGGCAGGCGCGCCGCGGCCATCAGCTCGCTGGCGTCGTAGGCGGCCCACAGTCGACTATCCGTCCCCAGATAATTCGAGAAGGCCTTCTGGCCCCAGGGGCAGCGGCTGGGCGCGGCGATCGGCGCGAACGCGGATACGGAACGGAACAGGCCGGGATGGCGCAGCGCCAGCACCAGGGCGCCGTGGCCGCCCATGGAATGGCCGAAGATGCCGATACGCCCCGGAGCCGCGCCCAGCTGGCCGGTCGCCAGGCCGTACAGCTCCTGCGTGATATAGCTTTCCATCCGGTAATGCTGTTGCCAGGGCGCCTGGGTGG
Source organism: Bordetella sp. (assembly GCF_057362025.1). Taxonomy (NCBI): domain Bacteria; kingdom Pseudomonadati; phylum Pseudomonadota; class Betaproteobacteria; order Burkholderiales; family Alcaligenaceae; genus Bordetella; species Bordetella sp. Next base: position 15,383 of record NZ_JBMQQZ010000029.1, read on the forward strand.
CGTCCAGGTAGAAGCCGGCGCCCGTTCCCAGGTCCCAATCCTGCTCTTCGCCTGGCACGCCGGCGCCGCGCGGGCTGGTGTCCGGCGCGATCAGCATCAGGCCATGGCGGGCCGCCCACCGCTGGGCACCGGCCTTGATCATGAAAGTTTCCTCATTGCACTCCAGCCCGGCAAGATAAAAGACCGCCGGCACCGGACCGGCGTCCGCCTGCGGGGGCGCATAGACGGAAAAGCGCATGGGCAGGCCGATGACCGCCGATTCGTGCCGGTAGATGCGCTGCCAGCCGGCGCAGCAGCGATGCTGCGCCAGGAGTTCCAGCCCGGCCATCAGTAGAGCACCACGGAGCGGATCGACTCGCCGCGCTTCATCAGGTCGAAGCCGTCGTTGATGTTCTCCAGCGGAAGGGTATGGGTGATCAGGTCGTCGATATTGAGCTTGCCTTCCATATACCAATCGACGATCTTGGGGACGTCGGTGCGGCCGCGCGCGCCGCCGAAGGCCGAGCCCTTCCATTCCCGGCCGGTAACGAGCTGGAACGGACGGGTGGAGATTTCCTCGCCTGCCGCGGCCACGCCGATGATGACGGATTTGCCCCAGCCCTTGTGGCAGCACTCCAGGGCCTGCCGCATCAGTTTGGTATTGCCCACGCACTCGAAGGAATAGTCGGCACCGCCGTCGGTCAGCTGGATCAGGTGATCGACAACGTTTTCGACCTCGGACGGGTTGACGAAATGCGTCATGCCGAACTTGCGCGCCAGCGCTTCGCGGCGCGGATTGATGTCGACGCCGATGATCTTGTCCGCGCCCACCATACGCGCGCCCTGGATGACGTTCAGCCCGATGCCGCCCAGGCCGAAGACCACCACGTTCGCGCCGGCCTCTACCTTGGCGGTGTAGACCACGGCACCGACGCCGGTGGTCACGCCGCAACCGATATAGCAAACCTTGTCGAACGGTGCATCGTCGCGGATCCTGGCCAGCGCGATTTCCGGCACGACGATGTGGTTGGCGAAGGTGGACGTGCCCATGTAATGGTAGATGGGCTTGCCGCCCAGCGAGAAGCGCGAGGTGCCGTCCGGCATCAAGCCCTTGCCCTGGGTCGCCCGGATCGCCTGGCACAGGTTGGTTTTACGGGACAGGCAGAACTTGCACTGGCGGCATTCCGGCGTGTACAGCGGAATGACGTGATCGCCCGGCTTAAGGCTGGTCACGCCGGGGCCGGCCTCCAGCACCACGCCGGCGCCCTCGTGCCCCAGGATGGCGGGGAACAGGCCTTCCGGGTCCGCGCCGGAAAGCGTGTAGTAGTCGGTATGGCAGATACCGGTCGCCTTGATTTCCACCAGGACTTCGCCCGCTTTCGGGCCTTCCAGGTCGACGTGCTCGATGGTCAGGGGGGCGCCGGCTTTCCAGGCGATGGCGGCTTTGGTCTTCATGGTGGCTCCAGCTGATGCGTATCGGTACGGAAATGTTAACGCGTTACCGGGGTAACCTTACTGTTGCGCGGGGCCGTTTACGCGGTACCATTTATTTTCCTGCGCGAACGTCCCGTTCCCTGCATGTCTCGGTCCTGACATCACTATGGCTCGCCTGCCCCGACTGTACGCCCCCGGACTGCCTCAACTCGTGCAGGCCAACTTCATCAATGCCCTGGCTGCGCCCTCGCAGCCGGCGCCTGCCGATACGCTGAACCAAGTGGCGACGTGGCTGGGCGAAACCGCCACGCGCAACCGCGTGGCGCTGCACGGTTGGGTATTGGCCACGGATCGCATCCTGCTGCTGGCCACGCCGGTGGACGGCGAAGGGTTGCCGCGGCTGATGCAGACCTTGGGGCGCAACCTGGCCGCGCGCCTGCGCGGCGGCCGGGTATTCGCCGGCCGCTACCGCTCCGCGCTGGTAGAGCCGGGCGCCTGGGTGCTGCCGGCCCTGATATGGCTGGAAACCTATCCGGTACGCAGCGGCGCCACCCACGATGCGGAGCTCTGGCCCTGGTCCTCCGCCGCCGGCCATACCGGTTCCGGCCAGCCGCAGGTGGGCTGGATGTCGGACCACGCGGACTACTGGTCCTGCGGCAACACGCCCTTCGACCGCCAGGCGAACTACCGCAAGCGCCTGCAGGAAGGACTGACCCGGGAACAGATCCAGCGCATCGACCAGGCCGTGCAGGGGCAATGGGCGCTCGGAGGCAGCGAGTTCATCGCCATGCTGGCGCACACCGCCAGCCGGCGCGTCACTCCCGGCCAGCGCGGCCGTCCGCGCAAGAAGCCCACGCCCCCCGCGGCGGAAACCGAGTCCACCGGGTCCTGAAAAGGGCCCCCCATCCCAGCGGGTCTTTGCGCTTCTTTTTTATCCGTCCCTGTTTTTAGGCGTCAGATCCGGGCTCCGGTATTTATTAGGGACGAACCCCTTTTGTTTTTCTTGCGGGCAGAGCAAGTCCCCTGGTATCTTCGCCGTTTGCGCCGCAACAAAATGTGGCGATCCCTACTTTTTCTAGCGGCCCCGGCCCTGGAGCGCTTCATGACCGTACCGACCTCTTCCGACGCCTGTCGCGCCGCGCCGGCGCGTCCCATCGACGCCACGCGCATCGGCTTGCCCGCCGCCCAAGGCCTCTACGATCCGCGCAACGAGCATGACGCCTGCGGCGTGGGCTTCGTCGCCCATATCAAGGGCCGCAAAAGCCACGCGATCATCCAGCAGGGCCTGAAGATCCTGGAAAACCTCGACCACCGGGGCGCGGTGGGCGCGGACAAGCTGATGGGCGACGGCGCCGGCATCCTGATCCAGATTCCCGATGCCCTGTACCGCGAGGACCTGGCACAGGGCGGCGTCATGCTTCCGCCTCCGGGCGAATACGGCGTCGCCATGGTTTTCCTGCCCAAGGAAACCGCCTCCCGCCTGGCCTGTGAGCAGGAACTGGAACGCGCCGTGCGCGCCGAAGGCCAGGTCGTGCTCGGCTGGCGCGACGTGCCCGTGGATGTGGACATGCCCATGTCGCCCGCCGTGCGCGACCTGGAACCCGTGATCCGCCAGCTGTTCATCGGCCGCGGCGCCGACGTCATGGTGCCGGACGCGCTGGAACGCAAGCTCTATGTGATCCGCAAAACCGCCAGCCACGCCATCCAGAATATGCGCCTTGCCCACGGCAAGGAATATTTCGTGCCTTCGGCGTCGGTGCGTACCGTCGTCTACAAGGGCCTGCTGCTGGCCGACCAGGTGGGGCGCTACTACCGCGACCTGGCCGATACCCGCACGATCTCGGCGCTGGCGCTGGTGCACCAGCGCTTCTCGACCAACACCTTCCCGGCCTGGCCGCTGGCCCACCCCTACCGCATGATCGCGCACAACGGCGAAATCAATACGGTCAAGGGCAACTTCAACTGGCTGCGTGCGCGCGAAGGCATGATGCAGTCGGCCGTGCTGGGCGATGACCTGCCCAAGCTGTACCCCATCGTCTACGAAGGCCAGTCGGATACGGCCACGTTCGACAACTGCCTGGAACTGCTGGTGAATTCCGGCTATTCCCTGGCCCACGCCATGATGATGATGATCCCGGAGGCCTGGGAACAGCATACGCAGATGGACGAAAGCCGCCGCGCCTTCTACGAATACCATGCCGCCATGATGGAGCCGTGGGACGGCCCGGCCGCCGTGGCGTTCACCGACGGCCGCCAGATCGGCGCCACGCTGGACCGCAACGGCCTGCGTCCGGCGCGCTACCTGGTCACCGATGACGATATGGTCATCATGGCTTCGGAAGCCGGCACGCTGCCCATCCCGGAAAACCGCATCGTCAAGAAGTGGCGCCTGCAACCCGGCAAGATGTTCCTGATCGACCTGGAACAGGGCCGCATCATCGACGACGTCGAAATCAAGTCGCAACTGGCCAACTCGTGGCCCTACCGCCAGTGGATCGAGCGCCTGCGCATCAAGCTGGAATCGCTGCCCGCCCCCCGCCAGCCCGCCAGCCCGCCGGCGCCGGCCGCATCCCTGCTGGACCGCCAGCAGGCCTTCGGCTGGACGCAGGAAGACTACAAGTTCATCCTCGAACCCATGGCGACCTCGGGCGAGGAGGCCATCGGCTCCATGGGCAACGACGCACCCCTGGCGGTGCTGTCGAACCCCGGCACGCCGCTCTACAACTACTTCCGCCAGCTGTTTGCACAGGTCACCAACCCGCCGATCGACCCCATCCGCGAGCAACTGGGGATGTCGCTGGTGTCGTTCATCGGACCCAAGCCCAACCTGCTGGACATCAATAACGTCAATCCGCCGCTGCGCCTGGAAGTGTCCCAGCCGGTGCTGGATTTCGCCGCCATGGCGCAGATCCGCGACATCGAACAGGTCACCGGGCACAAGTTCCGCAGCCTGGAACTGGACATCACCTATCCCGCCGCCTGGGGCCGCGAAGGCATTGAAGCCCGCGTGGCGGCGCTGTGCGCGCGCGCGGTCGACGCGGTGCGCAGCGGCCACAACATCCTGATCGTGTCGGACCGCCGCGTGGACGCCGAGCGCGTGGCCATCCCCGCGCTGCTGGCCACGTCGGCCATCCACCAGCACCTGATCCGCGCCGGCCTGCGCACCAACGCCGGCCTGGTGGTGGAAACCGGCTCGGCGCGCGAAGTGCACCACTTCGCGCTGCTGGGCGGCTACGGCGCCGAGGCCATCCATCCCTATCTGGCGCTGGAATCGCTGGAAAAGATGGCCGATCCCGAAAAAGCCGTCAAGAACTACATCAAGGCCATCGGCAAAGGCCTGAACAAGGTCATGTCCAAGATGGGCATCTCGACCTATATGTCCTACACCGGCGCGCAGATCTTCGAAGCCGTCGGCCTGCAGAGCGCACTGGTGGACAAGTACTTCACCGGCACCGCCAGCACGGTCGAAGGCATCGGCATCTTCGAAGTCGCCGAGGAAGCCCTGCGCCTGCATCGCGCGGCCTTCAGCCAGGACCCGGTGCTGGCCAACGACCTGGACGCGGGCGGGGAATACGCCTATCGCGTACGCGGCGAAGAGCACATGTGGACGCCCGACTCCATCGCCAAGCTGCAGCACGCCACGCGCGCCAACAATTACCGCACCTACAAGGAATACGCGCAGATCATCAACGACCAGAGCCGCCGCCACATGACGTTGCGCGGCCTGTTCGAGTTCCGCTTCGATCCGACCCGCGCGATCCCGCTGGAAGAAGTCGAATCCGCCAAGGACATCGTCAAGCGCTTTGCGACGGGCGCCATGTCGCTGGGCTCGATCTCCACCGAAGCGCACTCCGTGCTGGCCGTCGCGATGAACCGCATCGGCGGCAAATCCAACACGGGCGAGGGCGGCGAGGACGAAATGCGCTATCGCGCCGAAATGCGCGACGGCAAGAGCCCGGTCAAGAACGGCGATACCCTGGCCTCCATCCTGGGCGGCGACCGCATCGAGGCGGACGTTCCCTTGAAGGCGGGCGATTCGCTGCGCTCGCGCATCAAGCAGGTGGCCTCGGGCCGCTTCGGTGTCAGCGCCGAATACCTGAGCAGCGCCGACCAGATCCAGATCAAGATGGCGCAAGGGGCCAAGCCGGGCGAAGGCGGCCAGTTGCCGGGCCACAAGGTGTCGGAATACATCGCCAAGCTGCGCTACTCGGTGCCGGGCGTGGGCCTGATTTCGCCGCCGCCGCACCACGATATCTATTCCATCGAAGACCTGGCGCAGCTGATCCACGACCTGAAGAACGTCAACTCGCGGGCGTCGGTCTCGGTCAAGCTGGTGTCCGAAGTAGGCGTCGGTACGGTCGCGGCGGGCGTGGCCAAGGCCAAGGCGGACCACGTCGTCATCGCCGGCCATGACGGCGGCACGGGCGCTTCGCCGGTATCCTCGATCAAGCAGGTCGGCACGCCGTGGGAACTGGGCCTGGCGGAAACGCAGCAGACTTTGGTGCTGAACCGCCTGCGCAGCCGCATCCGCGTGCAGGCCGACGGCCAGATGAAGACCGGACGCGACGTCGTCATCGGCGCGCTGCTGGGCGCCGACGAATTCGGCTTCGCCACGGCGCCGCTGGTCGTCGAAGGCTGCATCATGATGCGCAAATGCCATCTGAACACCTGCCCGGTGGGCGTAGCCACGCAGGACCCCGTCCTGCGCAAGAAGTTCCAGGGCAAGCCCGAACACGTCGTCAACTATTTCTTCTTCGTTGCCGAGGAAGTGCGCGAGATCATGGCCCAGCTGGGCATCCGCAAGTTCGACGAACTGATCGGCCGCAGCGACCTGCTGGATACCCGCATCGGCATCGAACACTGGAAGGCGCGCGGACTGGACTTCAACCGCGTGTTCTACCAGGCGCCGTCCGAAGGCCCGGTGCGCCAGACCGAAAACCAGGACCACGGCCTGGCCGCGGCGCTGGACCACCAGTTGATCGACCGCAGCAAGCCGGCGCTGGAGCGCGGGGAGAAAGTCTCCTTCATCGTGCCGGTGCGCAACCGCAACCGCACCATCGGCGCCATGCTGTCCGGGGCGGTGGCGTCGCGCTACGGCCATGAGGGCTTGCCGGACGATACGATCCACATCCAGTGCAACGGCACGGCGGGCCAGAGCTTCGGCGCCTTCCTGGCCCACGGCATCACGCTGGACCTGGTGGGCGAAGCCAACGATTACGTCGGCAAGGGCCTGTCCGGCGGCCGCATCGTGGTGCGATCGCCCAACGACTTCCGCGGCTTCGGGCCCGACCACATCATCGCCGGCAACACCGTGCTGTACGGCGCGCTGGCGGGCGAAGCCTACTTCAACGGCGTGGCCGGAGAACGCTTCGCGGTGCGCAATTCCGGCGCCGCGGCAGTGGTGGAAGGCACCGGCGACCACGGCTGCGAATACATGACGGGCGGCACGGTCGTGGTGCTGGGCGCCACGGGACGCAACTTCGCGGCCGGCATGTCCGGCGGGGTGGCATACGTGTGGGATCCGGACGGCAGCTTCCGCGACCGCTGCAATCTGTCCATGGTGGAGCTGGAAGCCGTGCTGTCGCACGCCGAACAGCAGAACATGGACAACATCGACACCTGGCACAGCGCCAAGCGCGGCGGCGAACGCGAGACCGACGAAAGCATCCTGCGGCGCCTGATCGAAGACCACTTCCGCTATACGGGCAGCTTCCAGGCGCGCGACATCCTGGGTAACTGGGAAGCCTCGCGCGGCAAGTTCGTCAAGGTCATGCCGACCGATTACCGCCGCGCACTGGGCGAAATGTGGCGTGCGGCCAACCCGCAAAAAATGGCCGCTTGAGGAAAGACCATGGGCAAAATCACCGGATTTCTCGAATACCAGCGCCTGCAGGAGGCCTATGAGCCGCCGGCGGCGCGCCTGAAGACCTGGCGCGAATTCGTGCTGCGCCTGGACGACAACGCGTCCAAGGTGCAGGCCGCGCGCTGCATGGACTGCGGCATCCCGTTCTGCAATAACGGCTGCCCGGTCAACAACATCATCCCGGACTGGAACGACCTGGTGTACCGGCAGGAATGGCGCAAGGCGCTGGACGTGCTGCATTCCACCAATAACTTCCCGGAGTTCACCGGCCGCATCTGCCCCGCGCCCTGCGAGGCAGCCTGTACCTTGAACATCAACAACGACGCCGTGGGCATCAAGTCCATCGAGCACGCCATCATCGACAAGGGCTGGGAAGAAGGCTGGGTGGTGCCGCAGCCGCCGTCGCGCAAGACGGGCAAGAAGGTTGCCGTGCTCGGCTCCGGCCCCGCGGGCCTGGCCTGCGCCCAGCAACTGGCCCGCGCCGGCCATGCCGTGACCGTTTTCGAGAAAAGCGACCGCATCGGCGGGCTGCTGCGCTACGGCATCCCGGACTTCAAGCTGGAAAAATCGCAGATCGATCGCCGCATCGCCCAGATGGAAGCGGAAGGGGTGGAGTTCTGCCCGTCTACCTACATCGGCAACGCCGGCGACCCGGCCGCGGACGGCCTGACCGCCCGCACGCCCGAATCGCTGCGCGAGGAATTCGACGCGGTCGTCATGGCGGGCGGCGCGGAAGCCCCGCGCGACCTGCCGGTGCCGGGGCGCGAACTGCAAGGCGTGTACTTCGCCATGGATTTCCTGCGCCAGCAGAACAAGGCCGTGGCGGGCGACCGCCTGAGCAATCAGACGCTGGCCAAGGGCAAGCATGTGGTGGTGATCGGCGGCGGCGATACCGGTTCGGACTGCGTGGGCACCAGCAACCGGCACGGCGCCGCCTCGGTGACGCAATTCGAACTGATGCCGCAGCCGCCGGAATCGGAAAACAAGTCGCTGACCTGGCCGTACTGGCCGGCCAAGCTGCGCACCTCGTCCTCGCACGAGGAAGGCTGCGAACGCGACTGGGCAGTCACGACCAAATCCCTGGTGGGCGAGAAAGGCGTGGTGCGCAAGCTCATCGGCGCCCGCGTGGAGTGGGTCAAGGACGAAGCCACCGGGCAGATGAAAATGCGCGAAGTGGACGGATCGGAATTCGAGATCAAGGCCGATCTGGTGCTACTGGCCATGGGCTTCGTTTCCCCACGCCAGCAGGTGCTGGATGCGTTCAACGTGGATCGCGATACGCGCGGCAATGTACGCGCCAATACCGACGACTACCGTACCAGCGTGGAAAAGGTCTTCGCCGCCGGCGACATGCGCCGAGGCCAATCCCTGGTGGTCTGGGCCATACGCGAAGGCCGCCAGTGCGCGCGCGCCGTCGATGCCTTCCTGATGGGCGACAGCGAACTGCCGCGCTGATCCCGCACTCCCCCAGGCCCGCGCCGCCCGCGCGGGCTTTTTCTTTGTGCCACCGCGGCTCGATGGCGCGGCGTGCGGCTGCCCATCGCACGGATTGCGCCTGCTCATCCGCCGTTTGACCGGCGTCAAATGCACTACGCCCTCCTTGAGGGACCCTGTCGATTCCCCTACCGATGACATGGAGAATCAACATGCCCGCCCTCATCGCGCGCCCGCGCGCCGCCGTCCTTGCCGTCCTGCTCGCCGCCTGCGCCCTGCCCGCGCACGCGCACGAAGCCGGCGATGTGCTGTTCAAGGTCGGCGCGACGCAGGTGCGTCCCAAATCCGGAAACGGCAGCGTACTGGATGGCAGCGTCGACCTGGACGTCGGCAACAGCGTGCGCCCCAGTTTCACCCTCACCTACATGGCGACCCGCCATGTCGGCATTGAATTGCTGGGCGCCTGGCCGTTCCAGCACGACATCCGGGGCAGCAGCGGCCTGGGCAAGATCGGTACCACCAAGCAGTTGCCGCCCACTCTCAGCCTTCAATGGCACTTCCTGCCCGACAGCACGGTGCAGCCTTATGTCGGCGTCGGCGTGAACTACACCCATTTCTTCGATACGAAGAGCGAAGGCGCGATCAGCGGCTCGGACCTGAAACTGCAGGATTCGTGGGGCGTCGCCGCCCAGCTCGGCGTGGACGTCAAGCTCAGCGAACGCTGGTTCATGAATGCCGATATCCGCTACATCGATATCTCGTCCAAGGTGAAGCTGGACGGGCAGCGCATCGGCACGGCACGTATCGATCCCTGGGTCGCCACCGTCGGCGTGGGTTACCGCTTCTAGCGGCGGCACGCCCCGGCCCCGGCACCGCATGATTTAGTTCACGGCGCCCCCTGCCGTTAAGTGTGGAGACAACTGCCCCAGGTAACATGGCGGCAATCCCGCAACCGACCACCTCATCGTGCGCCCGTCCGCCACGTCTCCCGCCCCCGACTCGCCCGCGCACGTGCCGACGCTCGGCCAGATCTTTACGGCATTCGCCAAGATCGGGCTGACCAGCTTCGGTGGCGGCCTGAGCGGCTGGATGCTGCGCGAATTCGTCCAGGCGCGGCGCTGGCTTTCCGAAGCGGAATTCCTGAGCGGACTGGCGCTGGCCCAGGCATTCCCCGGGGTCAATGTGGTGAACCTGTCGATCTGGATCGGCTTTCGCCTGCGCGGCGGGCGCGGCGCCTTCATGGCCGCCCTGGGCATGATCGTGCCGCCGATGACGGCCGCCATCATCCTGGCGGCCCTGTTCGCCGAACTCTCCCATTCCCCCACCGTGCACGTCGTCCTGGCCGGCATTGCCGCCGCCGCGGTCGGGCTGTCCCTGCAAATGGGCCTGCGCGCGGCCTACCGGGCCGCCACCGGCCCGCTGCCCATCCTTGTCATGGTGGTGGTCTTCGGCACCATTTTCATCGCAGGCCTGCCGCTGCTGTGGGTGGTGGGCCTGATGGCGCCGGTGTCCATCCTGCTGGCCTATCTGCGCCTGCGCCGCGGCGGGGAACAGCCATGACGGGCAGCTCGGCGCTGTGGGACCTGTTCACCGTCTTCGCCCCTTTGTCTTTCCTGACGGTAGGCGGGGGACAAAGCGTCGTGGCGGACATCCACCGCCAGGCGGTGGATGTCTACGGCTGGATGAACGACGGCCAATTCCTGGATCTGTTCGCCCTGTCGCGCATTACGCCGGGGCCGGGGTCGCTGCTGGTCACCCTGGTCGGCTGGCAGGTGCGCGGCATCCTGGGCGCGCTGGTGGCTTCCTTCGCCATCTTCGTGCCCAGCACCGTCCTGATCTACGCCCTGGCCCGCGTCTGGCAGCGCTACAACGGCCGCCTCTGGATCCGGGCGATCGAGACCGGGCTGGCGCCCGTGGCGGCAGGAATGATCCTGGCCGCCTCCTGCACCATCCTGCGCGCGGCCGAAGGCGGCGCCTGGGCCTGGGCGGTCGCCATCGCCTCGACCCTGCTGCTGCTGCGCACCCGGGTCAGTCCGTTTCTGCTGCTGGGCGGCGGCGCGCTGGTCTTCCTGGTCGCGCTGCGCTAGGACCGGATTACCGTCGAGCTACAATGCAAGGCCGTGGGGACGGACCGCCCCCACCCAACTTGCCGCCGTATGCCGACTGATCCAGACGCCCGTACCGTACAAGCGCTGCAGTTCACCGACGTTTCCCTGGGATACGGGGATTTCACGGTATTGCAGGGCATTTCCATGACGGTCGCGTCCGGCCAGGTGGTCGCGGTCATGGGTGGCTCGGGCTCCGGCAAGACCACCATGCTGCGCGCGGCCACTGGCCAGTTGCAGGCGCGCGCGGGCAAGGTCGAGGTGTTCGGCCACGATATGGGCAAAGTCACGCCGGCCGAACTGGAAAGCCTGCGCAAGCGCATGGGCGTGCTCTTCCAGCAAGGCGCGCTGTTCACCGACCTGGACGTTTTCGAAAACGTCGCGTTCCCGCTGCGCGAGCACACCCGCTACGGCGAAGCCGAGATCCTGCAACGCGTCCTGGACAAACTCCATGCCGTCGGCCTGCGCGCGGCCGCGCACCTGAAGGTATCCGAGATCTCCGGCGGCATGGCGCGGCGCGTGGCGCTGGCCCGGGCGATCGTCCTGGAGCCGGAACTGATACTCTACGACGAACCCTTCGCCGGACTGGACCCGATTTCCATGGGCATCACCGCGCGGCTGATCCGCGATCTGTCGGATCGCCTGAAGTGCGCTTCCGTACTGATCACGCACGACGTCCATGAATCCTTCGCCATCGCGGACCAGGTCTATCTCGTGGGCCGGGGCCGGCTGGCAGCGTCGGGACGCCCCGACGCGCTCTCGGCATCCGACGATCCCTACGTGCGCCAGTTCCTGCGCGGCGAACCGGACGGTCCGGTCGCCTTTCATTATCCCGACACGCCGGCCTTCGACCGCTGGCTGGCCCGACAAGAAGGACGCAGGCCATGAGCGAATCCAGCTCCGCTCCGGCGGGACCCATCGGCCGCCTGGGCGGATGGGTCACCGATACCGTAAGCGGCATCGGCTACTTCACCCGTTTTTTCGGCGCGTTGTTGGCCAAGAGCGGCATCGCGCTGCGCCGTCCGCGCCTGGTGTCGCAACAAGTGCATTTCATCGGCAACTATTCCCTCATCATCATCGCGGTGTCGGGTATGTTCGTCGGTTTCGTCCTGGGCTTGCAGGGCTACTACACCCTGCGCCGCTACGGGTCGGAGGAATCCCTGGGCCTGCTGGTCGCCCTGTCGCTGGTGCGCGAACTCGGCCCGGTCGTAACGGCATTGCTGTTCGCCGGCCGGGCGGGGACGTCGCTGACCGCGGAAATCGGCCTGATGAAGGCGGGCGAACAACTGGCGGCCATGGAAGTCATGGCGGTGGACCCGATGCGCCGCGTGCTGGTGCCCCGGTTGTGGGGCGGCATCATCGCCATGCCCATTCTGGCGGCGGTGTTCTCGATGGTCGGCATCATGGGCGGCTGGCTGGTCGGCGTGGTGCTCATCGGAGTGGACACGGGCGCCTTCTGGTCCCAGATGCAAAGCGGGGTGGATGTGTGGAAGGATGTCGCCAACGGGGTGCTGAAAAGTATCGTGTTCGGCGTCGCCGTCACGCTGGTCGCCCTGTACGAGGGCTGGCAGGCCCGTCCCACGCCCGAAGGCGTGGCCCGCGCCACCACCCGAACCGTGGTCGTCGGATCGCTGGCGGTGCTGGCCCTGGATTTCCTGTTGACCGCACTGATGTTTGGCAATTAGATGATCGCGCCATGCCTCACCCCTGCGACGCGGGTGGGGCAAACAGCAATGGACCACTGATACGGATTCTTCATGTCACGTCAAAAAACCGATTTCTGGGTAGGCTTGTTCGTGCTGCTCGGTGCCGCGGCCCTGGTATTCCTGGCCTTGCGCGCCGGCAACCTCAGCGCCTTCTCCTTCGCCCCTACGTATGACCTGACCGCGCAGTTCGACAACATCGGCGGCCTGAAGGAGCGCGCCGCGGTCAAGAGCGCCGGCGTGGTCGTCGGCCGCGTCAGCCACATCCGCTTCGACGATAAAAGCTTCCAGGCCGTGGTCACGCTCAGCATGGACGCGGATTTCAAGTTCCCGAAGGACTCCTCGGCCTCCATCCTGACGGCCGGGCTGCTGGGTGAGCAATACATCGGCCTGACAGCGGGCGGCGATGATGCGAACTTTGCGAATGGCGACAAAATCCGGTATACCCAAAGCGCGGTCGTTCTGGAAAACCTGATCAGCCAATTCCTTTACGGCACGGCGGAAAAACAGGGGTCGGCTCCGGCCGCCAACGCCCCCGCGGCGCAACCTCAACCTCATTGACCGGAAGATTTCATACTCCGACGCACGCACGGATGGCGCCCTGGGGAAGAGGGGAAGCGCCGCCGCACGCGGGCGATCGGCCAACAGGCTGTTTCTCCAGAAAGACGACGAGATGAACAAGAACACACTGACTCGCATTTTCGCCCTGGCGGCGGCGGGCGCCGGCCTGGCCGGCTGCGCCACCGTGCAGAACCCCGACCCGCGCGATCCATGGGAAGGGTTCAACCGGGGCGTGTACACCTTCAATGACAAGGTGGACCGGGCCGTGCTCAAGCCCATCGCCGTGGGCTACACCAAGATCACGCCGCAGCCGGTGCAAAGCTGCATACACAATATGTTCAACAACGTCGCGGACATCTGGGCCGCGGCCAACAGCATGCTGCAAGGCCGCGGCCTGGACGCCATCAATACCTTCGGCCGCTTCCTGTTCAATACCACCATGGGCGTGGGCGGCTGCTTCGATGTGGCCACCGCCAACGGCGCGAAACGCATTCCGAACGATTTCGGCACCACGCTGGGCGTATGGGGCATAGGCCAGGGTCCATATGTCGTACTGCCTTTCTGGGGCTCCAGCACCATCCGGGACACCGCGGGCCTGGCCGGCGACTTTGTCGGCAACCAGTGGACCAGCGTCGGCGCCATCGACAATGTGCCCGTGCGCAATTCCCTGTATGGCCTGTGGGTGGTCGACCGCCGCGCCAGCCTGCTGGACGCCACGGACACCGTGGACCGCGTGGCCCTGGACCCCTACAGCTTCGTGCGCGATGCCTACCTGCAGCGGCGCGCGGCAATGGTACTGGGCCGCAAAGCGGGCGACACCAGCAACCTGCCGAACTACGACGACGAAGGCGACGATGCCGCCAACGGCAGCGCCACGAAACCCGCCGGCACGGACAGCGGCGCCACGCCGGCGCCCGCCGCCCCGGGCATAGGCGGTGCGGGCGGGGGCAGTACGACTCCCGCGCCCAAGCGCCAGTAAGAAAGAATGCAGCGGACGTTCCGCCGGACAGGCACCGACGCGCCTGTCCGGCGGAGCTTCCTTACACGGAATTCAGAAGGAGCAAGCATGCGGTTCTATCCCCTTTCGCTATTGCAACGCCTTTGCCTGAGCGGCCTGCTCGGGCTCGCCCTGGCCTGGTCGGCCCATGCCCAGTCCAACCCCCAGGCCTCACCGGAAAAAGTGGTGCAGGACGCCGCCAACCAGACGCTGCAGGTCCTGAAGACCGACGGCGGCGTCAAGAACGGCGACCTGCGCCGCGTCAACGAAGTGGTCAACCAGTACATCCTGCCCTACGTCGACTTCGAAAAGACCACCCGCCTGGCGGCCGGGCGCTACTGGCGCCAGGCTTCGCCCCAGCAAAAGACCGCGCTGGCGGAAGCCTTCAAAGGCACGCTGGTACGCACCTACAGCGGCGCGCTGACGCGGGTGGATAACAGCACCAGTATCAAGGTGACCGGCTCCACCATCGACGGCAACGACGCGGTCGTGCGCAGCACCATCAACCAATCCAACGGACAATCGGTCGGCGTGGATTACCGCCTGGAGCAAACCCCCGCGGGCTGGAAGATCTATGACCTCAATGTCGAAGGCATCTGGCTGATCCAGAACTACCGCAACCAGTTCGCGCAGGAAATCAACCAGAACGGCATCGACGGCCTGATCAAGGCGCTGAACCAGCGCAACGCGCAGTAGCAAGCCTGCGGCACGGCCGCGCCGGGACGACCCTGCGCGGCCAGGGGCCATGCCCGGGAAAACCCGGGCAGCGCCTTATAATGGAGGATTGGCTCTTTTCCGGGCTGTTCCCCCGCATCATGTCCGCCGTCCGTCTCGAGAACGTCTCCAAAACCTACGCCGCTCGCCAGCCCGCCTGGAAAAAGTGGCTGGGCCGCCCCTCCACGCCGGGGTTCCAGGCGCTCCGCGACGTCAGCCTGGACATCCAGCCCGGCGAATTCTTCGGCCTGCTGGGCCCCAACGGGGCAGGCAAGACCACCCTGATTTCCCTATTGGCCGGGCTGGCCATTCCCAGCGCGGGCCGCGCCAGCGTGTGCGGCCATGACGTGCAGGCCGACTTCCGCCAGGCGCGCCGCGCCCTGGGGGTAGTGCCGCAGGAACTCGTCTACGACCCCTTTTTTACGGTGCGCGAGACGCTGCGCATCCAGTCCGGCTATTTCGGGCTGCGCAAGAACGACGACTGGATCGACGAGATCCTGTTCAACCTCGGCCTGTCCGACAAGGCCGACGCCAACATGCGCGCGCTGTCCGGCGGCATGAAGCGCCGCGTGCTGGTGGCGCAGGCGCTTGTGCACCGGCCGCCCGTCATCGTGCTGGACGAGCCCACCGCCGGCGTGGACGTCGACCTGCGCCGTACCCTGTGGGAATTCATCTCGCGGCTGAACAAGGCTGGCCACACCATCATGCTGACCACGCACTACCTCGAAGAGGCCGAAGCGCTGTGCGGCCGCATCGCCATGCTCAAGGCCGGCCGCATCGTCGCGCTGGACACCACGCCGGCGCTGCTGGCGCGCGTGGGGGGCGTGGACCTGGAAGACGCGTTCGTGCGCATCATGCACCACGAGGACGACACACAATTGACGGAGGTGGTCTCGTGAGCTCCGCCACACGCCCCATGCTGGATGCCCAGGTCGCGGCGGGCTCCGGTTTTCCCACGCTGCTGCGCAAGGAGCTCATGCGCTTCTGGAAGGTCAGCTTCCAGACCATCGCGGCCCCCGTCATCACGGCCTTGCTCTATCTGCTGGTATTCGCGCAGGTTCTGCAGGATCGGGTCCACGTCTACGGCACGGTGCCTTACACATCATTCCTGATCCCGGGCCTGATGATGATGAGCATGCTGCAGAACGCCTTCGCCAACCCATCGTCCTCGCTGATCCAGAGCCGCATCACGGGCAACCTGGTGTTCATCCTGCTGCCGCCGTTGTCGCATCGGGACATCTACTTCGCCTACGTGATCGCGGCCATCGCGCGCGGTCTGGCGGTGGGCCTGTGCGTGTGGATCGTGGCGCTGTTCTTCATCCCGCTCACGCCGGCGCATCCACTGTGGGTGCTGGCGTTCGCCGTCCTGGCGTGCGGCATCATGGGCAGCCTGGGCATCATTGCCGGGCTGTTCTCCGAGAAATTCGACCAGCTCGCGGCGTTCCAGAATTTCCTGATCATGCCGGCGACCTTCCTGTCGGGCGTGTTTTATTCCATCCATACCCTGCCACCGTTCTGGCAGGGCGTATCGCACTGGAATCCCATCTTCTATACCATCGACGGCTTCCGCTACGGGTTCTTTTCGGTGTCCGATGTGTCGCCCTGGCGCAGCCTGGCCGTGGTCACCTGCGTCTTCCTGGCACTGGGCACCTACGCCGCACGCCTGCTGGCCAGCGGCTACAAGCTGAGGAACTAGAAGGTATGAGGCCCACCCCCGAAGCGCTGCGCGCTTCCCCCTCAAGGGGGCGACGCCAGAGGACCGGAAGGAAAGCTCGCCCCCTGAAGCGCTGCGCGCTTCCCCCCTCCGGGGGGCGACGCTGGAGGACCGGCGAAGCCGGATCCTCGGCGTCCCCGCTTGGCCGCACCTGTTTCTTGCGTGGAGGTGGGGTGGATGGTTTCATCTTCGAAGGGGTGTGCGCTTCCGTTTGCGGGGAGCGGCGCGGGCAGGACGGTGGAGCCGGGTTCGCGGGACCGCCTATCGCGCTTTATTCGTTTTTTGCGTCGCAGGTGGCGCAGAGCACAAGGGATTACTGAAAACATGTTGCCGACGCCCGAACAAGTCCGCCAGTACATTGCCGGCGGACTGGACTGTGAACATATCGACGTACAGGGCGACGGATCGCATTTCGATGCGGTCATCGTCAGCAGCGCCTTCGAAGGCAAGCGTCCGATCGCCCGCCACCAGCTAGTCTATGCCGCGCTCGGCGACCGCATGAAGGCCGAGATCCACGCGCTGTCCATGCGCACCCTGACGCCCGCCGAATACAAGGCGGGACGCTGATGGACAAGCTGCGCATCACCGGCGGCGGTCCGCTGCACGGCGAAATCACCGTATCCGGCGCCAAGAACTCGGCGCTGCCCATCCTGTGCGCCGGCCTGCTGACGGCGGACACGCTGGCGCTGGAAAACGTTCCGGAGCTCAACGACATTGCCACCATGCTGCGCCTGCTGGGCCACGTGGGCACGCACGCCGAACGCCAGCCCCACGGCGGCGTGACGATCCGCGCCGATCAGGTCGACAAACTGGAAGCGCCCTACGAGCTGGTCAAGACCATGCGCGCCTCCATCCTTGTCCTGGGGCCGCTGCTGGCGCGTTTCGGCGAAGCGCGCGTCAGCCTGCCCGGCGGCTGCTCCATCGGCCAGCGCCCGGTCGACCAGCACATCAAGGGTCTGGCCGCGCTCGGGGCCGACATCAAGCTGGAACACGGTTTCGTGGTTGCGCGGGCCAGGCGGCTGAAAGGAGCCTCCATCCGCACCGACATGGTCACCGTCACCGGCACGGAAAACCTGATGATGGCGGCCACGCTGGCACAGGGCCGCACGGTGCTCGAGAACGCCGCGCGCGAGCCCGAAATCGTCGATCTGGCCGAACTGCTCATCAAAATGGGTGCGCAGATCCAGGGCCATGGTACCGACCGTATCGTCATCGAAGGCGTGGATCGGCTGCATGGCGCCACGCACCGCGTCATTCCCGACCGCATCGAGGCCGGCACCTTCCTGTGCGCGGTCGCCGCCACCGGCGGTGAAATCACTTTGCGCGCCGCCGATGCGTCGCACATGGGCGCGACGCTCGACAAGCTGGCCGAGGCCGGGTTGTCGCTGGAATACGGCGCCGACTGGATACGCGCATCGATGCGCGGGCGCCCCCGGGCGGTCAGCGCGCGCACCCACGAGTATCCCGGCTTCGCGACCGACATGCAGGCCCAGTTCATGGCGCTGGACACCGTCGCCGAAGGCACCGGCGTGATCGTCGAGAACATCTTCGAAAACCGCTACATGCACGTGCAGGAACTGATCCGCATGGGCGCCGACATCGATATCGATGGCCACACCGCCGTGGTGCGGGGCGTGCCTCGCCTGTCGGGCGCCACCGTCATGGCGACGGACCTGCGCGCCTCCGCCAGCCTGGTCATCGGCGGCCTGGTCGCCGATGGCGAGACCGTTATCGACCGCATCTACCACCTGGACCGCGGCTACCAGCAGATGGAATGCAAGCTGCGCGAGCTGGGCGCGCACATCGAGCGCGTCTCCGGACGCGAGTGACGCACAGAGCAATGGACGACTGATATGAACCAGCCCGATACCCGCGCCACCGCCGATCCCGCGCCGCTCACGCTGGCGCTGTCCAAGGGCCGCATCTTCGAAGAAACCATGCCCCTGCTGGCCGAAGCCGGCGTCGAAGTCACGGAAAACCCCGAACACTCGCGCAAGCTGATCATCCCGACCAGCGATCCCGGCCTGCGCCTGATCATCGTGCGCGCCTCTGACGTACCCACCTACGTCCAGTACGGCGCGGCGGACCTGGGCATCGCCGGCAAGGACGTACTGATCGAACACGCCGCCGCGCACCCGGGCGGCCTGTACCAGCCGATCGACCTGAACATCGCCAAGTGCCGGCTGTGCGTCGCCGTCCCGGCGGGCTTCGACTACCAGAGCGCCGTGCGCCAGGGCGCGCGCCTGCGCGTCGCCACCAAATACGTCCAGGCCGCGCGCGAGCACTTCGCCGCCAAGGGCGTCTACGTGGACCTGATCAAGCTGTACGGCTCTATGGAGCTCGCGCCCCTGGTCGGCCTGGCCGACGCCATCGTCGACCTGGTCTCTTCCGGCGGCACGCTGCGCGCCAACAACCTCGTGGCCGTGGAAGACATCATGCCGATTTCCTCGCGGCTGGTCGTCAACCAGGCGGCGTTGAAAACACGCGGCGCGCGCCTGCAGCCCCTGCTGGACGCCTTCGAGCGGGCCAGCGCCGCGCGTGTGGCATGATAGACGCTTGATCCGCGCATCCGCGCCCTGTCCCGTTTCGCCGCCATCCGCCCGGTCCGCGGCCTTATACGCCCCGAAGGGGGTATTCCATGACCACCATCAACCGCCTCGATTCCCGCGATCCCGGTTTCGCGTCCGCCCTGTCTTCCCTGCTGGCCTTCGAGGCCTCCCAGGATGAATCCATCGACCGCGCCGCGGCCGATATCCTGGCGGCCGTGCGGCATCGGGGCGATGATGCGCTGCTCGAATACACCCGGCGGTTCGATCGCGTGGATGTCGCCACCGCGCAGGCGCTGGAAATCCCGCGCGACAGCTGGCAGGCCGCCCTGCAATCGCTGCCGGCGGCCCAGCGCCAGGGCCTGGAGGCCGCCGCGCAGCGTGTGCGGGTCTATCATGAAAAACAGCGCGCCCAGACCTGGACCTACACCGAGACCGACGGCACGATGCTGGGGCAGAAGGTCACTCCCCTGGACCGCGTCGGGCTGTACGTGCCTGGCGGCAAGGCGGCCTATCCATCGTCGGTGCTGATGAACGCCATACCCGCGAAGGTGGCCGGCGTGGCGGAACTCATCATGGTCACGCCCACGCCGGACGGCCTGCGCAACCCGATGGTGCTGGCCGCGGCCGCCATCGCCGGCGTGGACCGCGCCTTTGCCATCGGCGGTGCCCAGGCGATCGGGGCGCTGGCCTACGGCACGGCCACGATTCCCGCCGTGGACAAAATCGTCGGCCCCGGCAACGCCTATGTCGCGGCCGCCAAGCGCCGCGTGTTCGGCACCGTGGGCATCGACATGATCGCCGGTCCCAGCGAAATCCTGGTCATCTGCGACGGACGGACGCCGGCGGACTGGATCGCCATGGACCTGTTCTCCCAGGCCGAGCACGACGAACTGGCGCAAGCCATCCTGCTGTGCCCGGACGCCGCCTATCTGGACGAAGTCGCCGCCTCCATCGACCGCCAGCTTCCCGGCATGCCCCGCGCCGACATCCTGCGCGAAAGCCTGGGCAAGCGCGGTGCCCTGATCCAGGTGCGCAGCCTGGAGGAAGCCTGCGACATCGCCAACGACATCGCGCCCGAGCACCTGGAAATCTCCACGGATGACCCTGAAAAGTGGGTGGAACGCATCCGCCACGCCGGCGCGATCTTCATGGGCCGCTACGCGTCCGAATCGCTCGGCGATTACTGCGCCGGGCCCAACCATGTGCTGCCGACCTCCCGCACGGCGCGCTTTTCGTCGCCCCTGGGCGTCTACGATTTTCAGAAGCGCTCCAGCCTGATACAGGTTTCGCGGCAGGGCGCTCAGACGCTGGGTCGTATCGCGGCCGACCTGGCCTTGGGCGAAGGGCTGCAGGCGCACGCCGCCAGCGCCCAATACCGGCTCGACAAGGCATGAATACCGCCGAGCCCGGCCGCCGCCCGGCCACGGACGGGCGGGCGCTCACGGCGGCCGAACGGGCGGCCACGACCATCCGGCCCGATATTCTGGCCCTCTCGGCCTATGCCGTCGGGCATGAAGACGACGGCATCAAGCTGGATGCAATGGAGAATCCCTACGGGCTGCCCGATGTCGTGCGCGACGCCATCGCCGCCGCGGCACGGGCCACGCCGCTGAACCGCTATCCAGCGGGCCGGCACGACGCCCTGGAGACCGCCGTGCGCGCCGCGTTCGGCGTGCCGGACGCCGCCGCGCTGCTGTTCGGCAACGGCTCCGACGAACTGATCAGCCTGGTCGTGCAGGCCTGCTGCAGCCCGGGCGATATCGTCTTGTCACCCGTGCCGTCCTTCGTGATGTTCGACATGTCGGCGCGCTTTCACCACGCCCGCTTCGTGGGCGTGCCCCTGACGGCGACATTCGAGCTCGACCTGCCGGCCATGCTGGCGGCCATCCGCGCGCACAGGCCCAAGGTGGTCTTCCTGGCCGTTCCGAACAATCCAACGGGGGGACGCTGGGCGGACGAGGCCATCGAGACCATCCTCGCCACGGCCCCTGGGCTGGTGGTGATCGACGAAGCCTACCAACCCTATGCCGACGGCACCTGGATGCCGCGCGCCGCCGGGTTCGCCAATGCAGTGGTGCTGCGCACCGTCTCCAAGATCGGGCTGGCGGGCCTGCGCTTCGGCTACCTGGCCGGCCCCGCGCCCTGGATCGCCGAGATCGACAAGCTGCGCCCGCCCTACAATGTCGACGTGCTGACGGAAGCCGTCATGCTGGCCGTGCTGCGCCACAAGGCGGTGCTGGATGAGCAGGCTGCCCGCCTGCGCGCTTCGCGCGATGGGCTGGCCCGCGAACTTGCCGCACTGCCCGGCGTGACCATCCATCCGTCCTCCGCCAACTTCCTTCTTGCGCGCTTTTCCGGCAAGATGGGCGGCAACGCCGTGCATCAAGCCCTGAAAACGCGCAAAATACGGGTTCGCGCCTTCCCCGGCGATCCCGCGCTGAGCGACTGCCTGCGCATCTCGCTGGGCACGCCCGACGAACACGCCGCGCTGATCGCGGCCCTACGCGACATCCTGGGCTGACGCCCGCCTTTTTTTTGCTTACATCAACCGCGCCGGACCCTAACGCCTTACTCCAAGCCACCGACGCAACAGACAGACCACCATGCGCACCGCAGATATCACCCGCAACACCAACGAAACCCGCATCCGCGTGGCGGTCAACCTGGACGGCACGGGCCGCCAGTCCATCGATACCGGCGTACCCTTCCTGGACCACATGCTGGACCAGATCGCGCGCCACGGGCTGATCGACCTGGACATCAAGGCCGAAGGGGATCTGCACATCGACGCGCATCACACGGTGGAAGATGTCGGCATCACGCTGGGGCAGGCCATCGCCGCGGCCATCGGCGACAAAAAGGGCATCCTGCGCTACGGCCACGCCTACGTCCCGCTGGATGAAGCACTGTCGCGGGTGGTGGTCGATTTCTCCGGCCGTCCCGGCCTGGAATTCAATGTACCGTTCACGCGTGCCCGCATCGGCGAATTCGACGTCGACCTGACGCGTGAATTCTTCCAGGGCCTGGTCAATCACGCCCTGATCACCATGCATATCGACAATCTGCGCGGCCGTAATGCCCATCACCAGTGCGAGACCGTCTTCAAGGCCTGTGGCCGCGCGCTGCGCATGGCGATGGAGCGCGATCCGCGCAGCCAGGGCGTCGTTCCTTCCACCAAAGGCGTGCTGTAATCGGCGATCCTACGAATACGCAGGCAGAAATCTCGTGACTTCCATCGCTATCGTCGACTACGGCATGGGCAACTTCCACTCCGTGGCGCGCGCGCTGGCCGCCGCCGCCCCGGACGCCGACATCCGTATTTCCAACACCGTGGCCGACATCGACGCGGCGGACCGCGTGGTCTTTCCCGGCCAGGGCGCGATGGCGGACTGCATGCGCACGCTGAACGAATCCGGCCTGCGCGAGGCCGTGGTGCGCGCCGCGCGCACCAAGCCCCTGCTGGGCGTATGCGTGGGCGAACAGATGCTGTTCGACACCAGCGAAGAAGGCCCGACCATCTGCCTTGGCATCTTTCCCGGCGTGGTCCATCGCTTCAGCGGCGCCCAGTACGCCTCGCCGATCGGCGCCTACGAAGACCCCGCCACAACCGCGGCCGCCGACGAACGCCTGAAAGTTCCGCACATGGGCTGGAACAAAGTACGCCAAACACGCTCTCATCCAATCTGGGAAGGCATTCCGGACGGCACGCATTTCTATTTCGTTCATAGTTACTACGCCGTGCCGGCCGACCCTGCCCTGACCGTTGGGGAAACCGATTACGGCGGTTCCTTTACCTGCGCGGTGGCGGCAGCTAACATTTTCGCGGTGCAGTTCCACCCGGAAAAGAGCGCCGAACACGGCCTGCGCCTGTACAGGAATTTTGTCGATTGGCGCCCCTGATTCCCGACGCCCGGTGCGAACCCAACCGTCGCGCCGGTTTGCCCCACCCGTTCCAACAACCGACTTACCAACGCGCGTTATCACTATGCTGCTGATCCCCGCCATCGACCTCAAAGACGGGCGTTGCGTCCGCTTGCGCCAGGGAGACCTGGACGATGCAACGGTGTTCTCCGAAGACCCGGCCGCCATGGCCACCCACTGGCTGGAACAGGGCGCACGCCGTCTGCATCTGGTCGACCTGAACGGGGCCGTCGCCGGCAAACCGCGCAACGAAGCCAGCATCAAGGCCATCGTCGATGCGGTCGGCGACGACATTCCCGTCCAGATCGGCGGGGGCATCCGTGACCTGGACACCATCGAGCGCTATCTCGACAACGGCATTTCCTATGTGATCATCGGTACCGCCGCGGTCAAGAACCCCGGCTTCCTGCATGACGCCTGCGGCGCCTTCCCCGGCAGCATCATCGTCGGCCTGGACGCCCGCGACGGCAAGGTGGCGACCGACGGCTGGAGCAAGCTGACGCGTCATGACGTCCTGGACCTGGCCAGCAAGTTCGAGGACTACGGCTGCGAGGCCATCATCTACACCGACATCGGCCGCGACGGCATGCTATCGGGCGTCAACGTCGACGCCACCGTGCGGCTGGCGCAGCACGTCCGCATCCCGATCTTCGCCTCGGGCGGCATCGCAGGCATCCAGGATATCGAAGCCCTGTGCGCGGTCGAAGAAGAAGGTATCGAAGGTGCCATCCTCGGCCGCAGCATCTACGAAGGCGCCTTGAATTTCCAGGACGCGCAAACCCGCGCGGACGAATTGGCGAAACCATGAACGGTATCGCCCAGAGCGCCTGCGCCAACACGCTGACGCGGCGCATCATTCCCTGCCTGGATGTGACGGCCGGCCGCGTCGTCAAGGGCGTGAACTTCGTCAACCTGATCGATGCCGGCGATCCCGTGGAGATCGCGCGCCGCTACAACGAACAGGGTGCCGACGAACTCACTTTCCTGGACATCACCGCCACCAGCGACGGCCGCGACCTGATCCTGCCCATCATCGAGCAGGTCGCGTCGCAGGTCTTCATTCCCCTGACGGTAGGCGGCGGCGTGCGCCAGGTCGCCGATATCCAGCGCCTGCTGAATGCCGGCGCCGACAAGGTCAGCATCAACAGCGCGGCCGTCGCGGATCCCGAACTGGTGCGCGCGGCCGCGGATTATCACGGCTCGCAGTGCATCGTGGTCGCGATCGACGCGCGCCGCGTCAGCACGGAAGACGGCACCGATCGTTGGGAGGTCTTCACGCACGGCGGCCGCAAGGCCACCGGGCTGGACGCCATCGAATGGGCGCGCCGCATGGCCGAATATGGCGCCGGCGAAATCCTGCTGACCAGCATGGACAAGGACGGCACCAAATCCGGCTTCGACCTGGCCCTGACGCGGGCGGTATCCGATGCCGTGCCCGTGCCCGTCATCGCTTCGGGCGGTGTCGGTTCGCTGCGGCACATGGCCGAAGGCGTTACCCTGGGCCGTGCCAACGCCGTCCTGGCCGCCAGCATCTTCCACTACGGCCAGCACACGGTTCAGGAATGCAAGCGCTACATGGCCGGCCTCGGCATTGAAGTGAGGGTATGAGGCCCACCCCCGAAGCGCTGCGCGCTTCCCCCTCAAGGGGGCGACGCTGGCGGACCGGCGGAGGTTCTATGGTTTTGGTCAATTGCCGGAGCTGATGCGATGAGGGTCGAAAGGCTGTTGAGAGCGCCAGACGGCAAAAGCGATATGCAAGAGCTTGCGCGCGAGCACGACCAGCGCTTCGGTGGTTTTCAGGCCACGAGCGCGCAGTGCCTGGTAGAGGGTCTTGAAGGTTTTGGTGTGACTGGCCGACATCGCCGCCAGGTACATCAGGTGACGCAGAGCCGGGTCGCCGCGCTTGGACAGGCGTCTGCGGCCCCTGCTGCGCCCGGAGTCATTGGCGCGCGGGTCCAGGCCGCTGTAGGCGACCAGGGCCTCGGCGCTAGCGAAGGGCACACGCGTGAGCAAACAAGCCAGCAAGGCGCTGGATTGAGGTCCGATGCCGACGATGCTTTGGAGCAAGGTGCGAGCCTCGCGCAGCGGGGCCTCGGTGTTGATAAGGGCGGTGATGCGCTCATCAATGGCTCGCAGCAGGCCCGCAAAGGCTTGGTCCAATTCGCAAACGGCGTGGGCCAGAGTGTCGCAGGCCGGCCCAAGGGATTCGCGCAAGGCGGTACGTTTGGTGACCGCCGTCCATCGTTGGGCCATCAACTGCGCCAGTTCAGCCTGGGTGGCGCTGGGGGCATGATAAGGATGCAGGCGGGCATGGTGTTCGGCCAGGAAACGGGCGATCAGGCGCGCGTCCACGTGGTCGGTCTTGCCGCGCGCCCCGATGGCCTTGGCGTAGAAGTACACGTCACGGGCATTGAGCACGAACACGCTCAGGCCCATGCTGTCGGCCAAATTGGCCAGAAGTTGATGGTATCGGCCGGTGGACTCCATGGCCAGCAACGAACCGGGCGCCAAGGTGCGCAACCATTGTGTGATGGCCGCGCACTCGTTGGCCACGCTCAGCACCGTGTCATGGTTGTGGACCGCGATGACCAATTCGGCTTTGGAGACGTCTACGCCGACCAAGTTCAAGGGGGCTTGCATAGTGGGATTACTCCAATGAACAATGACATTCGTTGGGGTGGAATCCCGCCAGCGGCGTTAGCTTGCTTGAAGATCGGCGCTGAGATACCGCTCAGTTCCTTATCGACGCTCGAAGGCGGGGTGGGGGCAATCTCCGCCAGTCGGTCCTACCCGATATCCGGTAATTCAGGCCCTCCACCCCAACACCCCCTAACCATACAAGCCGGATCCTCGGCGTCCCGGGTCGGCTGCACCTGTTTTTTGCGTAGCGGCGTGGTGGGTTGTTCCACCCCCCACGCGCTGCGCGCTTCCTCATCGAGGGGGCGACGATGGATAATGGATTTATGAGCAACGAACCCGCTTGGCTGGCTGACGTCGTTTTCGACGCGCAGGGCCTGATACCCGCCATCGCCCAGGATGCCCAGACAGGGCAGATCCTGATGGTCGCCTGGATGAACCGCGAATCGCTGGCCGAAACCGCCGCCACCGGGCGCGCGGTCTATTGGTCGCGCTCGCGCCAGCGCCTGTGGCGCAAGGGCGAGGAATCCGGGCACGCGCAGCAGGTGAAGGAATTGCGCCTGGACTGCGACGGCGACGTGGTGCTGCTGAAGGTAGACCAGCAAGGCGGCATCGCCTGCCATACCGGCCGCGCCAGCTGCTTCTTCCGCCGGCTGGACGGGCAGGGCGGCGAACGCCACTGGGAAACGACCGACCCGGTCCTGAAGGACCCGGAGCTGATCTACAAATGAGCGACATCGATCCGCGCAGCACGGCCGTATTGGCGCGCATCGCCGATACCCTGGCAACGCGCCGTCCCGACCGGGGCGGCGATCCGGCCACGTCCTACGCCGCCAAGCTGCTGGCCAAGGCGCCCGACGCCTTCCTGAAAAAGATCGGCGAAGAAGCCACGGAACTGGTCATGGCCGCCAAGGACGGCGTGCCCGAACGCATCGTCAGCGAGACGGCCGACCTCTGGTTTCATTGCCTTGTAGCCCTGACTCATTACAATCTGCGCCCGGAGGACGTCCTGGCGGAACTCGCGCGACGCGAAGGCCTGTCGGGGCTGGCGGAGAAAGCCGCCCGGCCCGCCGACTGACGGCGCCGCCACGGACATACGGAGCGAGACCCATGAGCGACAACTGCATCTTCTGCAAAATCAGCCGCGGCGAGATCCCCTCGAAGAAGGTCTACGAGGACGATGAATTCGTGGCTTTCCACGACATCAACCCCGCCGCGCCGGTCCACCTGCTGCTCATCACTCGCCGCCATATCGGGTCCATGCAGGACATAACCGCGGAGGACGCCGGCTGGTTGGGTAGAATGGTGGCATTGGCCCCGCGGCTGGCGCTGGAAAACGGCTGCAACCCGGGGGAACAAGGCGGCTTTCGCCTCCTTGCCAATTCCGGCGCGGAAGGCGGACAGGAAGTCCCCCACCTGCATTTCCACATTATTGGCGGTTCGCGTCCTTGGAAAGGCCGCGTAGCCCCGAACGCATGAACACGGAGAACCGTCATGGGCAGTTTTAGCATCTGGCATTGGCTGATCGTTCTGGTCATCGTGGCACTGATCTTCGGCACCAAGAAGCTGCGCAACTTCGGCAGCGACCTGGGCGGCGCCGTCAAGGGCTTCAAGGAAGGCATGCGGGACGCCAATGGCGACCCGGCCGATCCGGTGGATCCGGCCCACCAACAACGCGTTTCCGGCGAAACGATCGACGTCCAAGCCAAGGAAAAAACGCATTCGTGATCCCGGCTCGCGGCGTGGCGGCGGCTTAGGCGGCCGCCCTGCCTGCGCCCGACGCCCGCTGCCCGCCGCCGTGCCATACCGGGGCGGAAAGGGCATCTCCTCTTTTTCATGGCCGTCGTATGTTTGATGTCAGTTTCACAGAACTGATGGTGATCGGCGTCATCGCGCTGATCGTCATAGGACCGGAACGCCTCCCCAAGGTCGCACGCACGGTAGGACATCTGCTGGGGCGCGCGCAGCGCTACGTCAACGACGTAAAAAGCGATATCCGGCGCGAAATCGAGCTGGATGAGCTGCGCAAGTTCAAGACCGACATGGAAACGGCCGCGCAATCGGTACAGACTTCGCTGCGCGATGCCGAAACTTCCCTGCGCGAACCTGCGCAGGCGCTGCGGCAGGAGCTGGACGAAGCCGCCAAGGCGGCCACCAGCGCGGTTTCCATGCAGGGCGCACCCACCGCGGCATTGGCCGAGCCGGCAGCCCAGGCCGATACGCCCTCGACGGCCGATGCCCCGCCCGTGGTGCCCGCCATCGAAACGAACGCCACCCCTGGGGCTTCCCCGGCGACAGCGGCGGAACCCGCCACCCACAGTGCCACACCGGGCGGCGCTCCGTCGGTACCGGCGGCGGCATCCCCGGCCACTTCGGCTACGACCGCAGCTCCGGCCACGGCCCCCACCGCCGCGTCCATCCCGGCGTCGGCATCCGCTCCCGCCACGCCGGCACCGCCAGCATCGCCCTCGGCCACATCGACCGGAACCACGTCGGCTGCGACACCATCCGCATCGCCGACGGCCGCCTCCGCCAGCCCCGCATCGTCAGCGCCGGCATCACCGGCTCACACACCGACGCCCCCGGCATCGACCCCGCCGTCGTCGCCCGCAGCCAGCGACGCGACGCCCAAATCACAAACGCCTACCGGTAGCACAACGTGAGCCAGGAACTGCCACAAGAAGAAGAGCTGCAGGAAGACAGCTTCATGTCTCACCTGGTCGAGCTGCGCACGCGACTGCTGCGTGCGGTAGCCGTCATAGGCGTTATTTTCGTCATCCTGTTCTTTTTCCCCGGCGCGGCCAAGATCTACGATCTGCTCGCCCGGCCCATGCTGGCGTCGCTACCCCAAGGCACCCGCATGATCGCCACCGGCGTCATCACGCCATTCATGGTGCCCGTCAAAGTCACCCTGATGGCGGCCTTCGTCCTCTCCCTGCCCGTGGTGCTGTGGCAGGCCTGGGCCTTCGTCGCGCCCGGGCTCTACCGCCACGAGAAGCGCCTGGCGCTGCCGCTCATCGTTTCCAGCACCTTCCTGTTCCTGGCGGGAATGGCATTCTGCTATTTCGTCGTCTTCAGGACTGTCTTTCACTTCATCGCGACCTTCGCGCCGCAGTCCATCACGCCGGCCCCGGATATCGAAGCCTACCTGAGCTTCGTCATGACCATGTTCCTGGCTTTCGGCATCACCTTCGAGGTCCCCGTCGCCGTGGTCCTGCTGGTCAAGGCGGGCATCGTCGACGTCAAGAAACTCAGCAGCGCGCGTGGCTATGTCGTCGTCGGCGCTTTCATCATCGCCGCCGTCGTGACACCGCCGGACGTGGTCAGCCAATTCATGCTGGCCGTTCCCTTGTGCCTGCTGTTCGAGATCGGCCTCATCTGCGCGCGCATGGTCACCAAGCCCGACAAGGAAAGCGAGAACGCGCTCACCGAGCGGCAGTAAACGCCAGGAACGAGACCGATTCACCTTGAGTCATCAGAACCGCAATCGTACATTGCGTGGATGACCATGGCGGACCGCTTGCGAACTCTCATGCGTTGGCGCGGCATTCGCAGCCAACGGCAACTGGCACGCTTGTCCGGCGTGCCGCAAACTTCCATCCACCGCATCCTGACACGCGACCCCGGCTACTTGCCGGCACTGGGCACGCTGACTCGCCTTGCGCGGACGCTGGATACCACCGTCCTGTGGCTGAGCGAAGGCGAAGCCGGCCTGCACGCCACCTTGCATGCCGCCCGGCAGCCGCGGCCGCACGAGTGCGGCGCGGCTCCTCCTCTCCATCAGCAAGGCGGCGGCGATGCCGCCGAACTTCACATGCTGATGGCCAAGCTGTCCGAGGCCGAGCGGCGCCACGTGGTCGCCCTGGTCCGCATGCTGGCGGATCGGCCTAGCGGGGCCGCTGGGGACGCACGCCGACCTTGACCTTCAGTTCCCTCTCGCGGCCACCGCGCAACACGGACAAGGTTACCTCCTGCCCCGGCGGCAACAGGGCGATCATCGCCAGCATCGAAGACGTATTGCGCACGTCGTTGCCGTCGATGCTCAACACGATGTCGCCCACGCGCAGGCCGCCGCGCCCGGCAGGGCCGTCGCGCATCACGCCCGCGATGATCACACCGCGCGAATTGCCCAGCTTGAAGGCGCGCGCCAGATCCGGCGTCAGGTCCTGAGGCTCCACTCCCAGCCAGCCACGCCGCACGTAGCCGGTGTGGATGATTTCCTCCATCACCGAGCGCGCCGTGTCGATCGGCACGGCGAAACCGATGCCCAGCGAACCGCCGGACTGCGAATAGATCGCGGTGTTGATCCCCACCACATTGCCATGCTGGTCGATCAGGGCCCCGCCCGAATTCCCCGGATTGATCGCCGCGTCGGTCTGGATGAAGTTCTCGTAGGTGTTCAGCCCCAGGCTGCTGCGCCCCAGGGCGGAGACGATGCCTTGCGTGGTCGTCTGCCCGACGCCGAAGGGGTTGCCGATGGCCAGTACGACATCGCCGACTTTCAGCGAACCGTCGCTGCCGAGCGTGGCTACCGGCACGGTCCCGATGTGCTCCGGCAACTTCAGGACCGCCAGGTCGGTTTCCGGGTCTGCCCCCACCACCTGGGCACGGGTTTCGCGGCCATCCGCCAGCGCGACCTCGATCGCATCGGCGGCCTCGACCACGTGGTAGTTGGTCAGGACATAACGCTCCTGCACGATGACGCCCGAACCCAGGCTGGTGGATTCATGGCGACGGCTGACGCTGGGCAATTGGCCGAGAAGCTCCCGTATGACGGGATCGTCGGGCAACGGGATCAGCGGCACGTCGACGTGCTTGGCGGTGTAAACGTTCACCACGGCGGGAGCGGCTCGCGCGACCGCCGGGGCGAAGGTCAGCTCGCCCTGAGGCGGGACAACGGGTGCCGTGGCGACGTCCGGCCCCGGCGTTCCCGGCGAAGGAGACCGGCCGGGGCCGGACAAGCGCAGCCAATCGGGGCGCAGGGTAGTGACCACGAATAGAATGGCTAGACTGACCGTGACGGCCTGGGCGAATATCAGCCAGAGTCGACGCATGATTTCTTAGGTAAAGCAATGAACAGTATCGATACGCGTGAACTGGCCGCTTGGCTGGACCAGACCCTGCAGCCAGGCCGGTTCCGGGACTACAGTCCCAATGGGCTGCAAGTGGAAGGCAAGGCGTCGATCGGCCATATTATCGCCGGGGTGACGGCGTCCGAGGCGCTCCTGCGCGCGGCCATCGATCGCGGTGCCGATGCCGTGCTGGTACACCACGGCTGGTTCTGGAAAAACGAAGACCCGCGGGTGCGAGGACCGCGCCGCACCCGGCTGGCGCTGGCCCTGGCCCACGACCTGAATCTGTTCGCCTATCACCTGCCGCTGGATGCCCACCCGCAACTGGGCAATAACGCGCAGCTGGCGCGCGTCCTGGGACTGGACCCCGACCTGGACGAGGCGGGACTGCCGCGCACCTGCGGGCCGGACGACCTGGTGTGGCTGGGCACCGCACCCGGCATCGAGCACTTCGGCCAGTTGGCCGCGCGCGCGGCCGAACGGCTCGGGCGCGCGCCGCAAGCCATCGGCGACGCGCAACGCCCCATCCGCCGCCTCGCCTGGTGCACCGGCGGCGCACAGGGCATGCTGGCCGATGCGGTGGATGCCGGCGTCGATGCCTACATCACCGGCGAGATCTCCGAGCCGACCGTGCATCTGTCGCGGGAAACCGGCGTGGCTTTCCTGGCGGCCGGACACCACGCCACCGAACGCTATGGCGTCCAGGCACTGGGCCAGGCCATCGCGGACCGGTTCGGCATCCGCGTGGATTTCGTCGATATCGATAACCCGGTGTGATCGTCGCCCGCGGCGGGCGAAACGGCCGTCGGCGTTCAGGCGATCGGACCGCGCTGTTGTTGTTTCAACAGATCGCGGATTTCCTGCAGCAGTTGCACATCCGCCGGCGGAGCCGCAGCCGGGGTGTCGTGCGCGGTTTCGAAGCTGGCGCGGGCGCGCGCGACCGCCTTCACCATCCAGAAGATGATGAATGCCAGAAGGATGAAGTTGATGACGATGGTGATGAAATTGCCCCAGGCAAGCACGATGGCGCCCGCCTTGGTCAGGTCGGCGTAGGTCATGGGCCCGTTATAGGACGGCGGCATCGACAGCACGATGAATTTATTGGAGAAATCCACTGCGCCGCCGAGGACGAAGTTGACGATCGGCATGACGACGTCCTTCACCAGGGAATCCACGATCCTGCCGAAGGCCGCGCCGATGATCACCCCCACGGCGAGGTCAACGGCATTGCCCTTGACGGCGAAACTACGGAAATCTTTCAGAAAACTCATAGCTGCTCCTCTATGATTCGCCCGTCATTGGGCTAAGGCTATAATACGCGGTTGCGAAGACGTTACGTATCATCAAGCATTAACCGCAGCGGCATGCCGCTGCGGGGAAGACACCTCCGGTTTGCCGGGGGGCGAAAAAGGCCAGATACAGGGCCCGGTGCTTAATCCACATCCCCTGGAGGGGGGACGCTACACGGCCCAGGTATGACCCGCAGTAGCCGCATAACAAGGATGGATGATGAGTCAGACTACGATGTATCACGATGACGAAGGCGCAGCACCTATCGACCTGCCCCCTGACCCATCGCGACGTTTCTGGGTAACTACGGCCTGTGCCCTGGGTGGCGTGGCCGGTGTAGCAACCGCCGTTCCTTTCGTCGGCACATTCGCGCCTTCCGCCAAGGCCCGTGCCGCCGGCGCCCCGGTGGAAGCGGATGTCAGCCAGTTGCAGCCGGGCCAGATGATGACGGTGGAATGGCGCGGCAAGCCCGTCTGGATCCTGCGCCGCACGCCGGAGCAGCTCGAAGAGCTGAAGAAAGATCCCTCCCTGCTGGCCGATCCCGATTCCAAGCGTCCCGGCTACACGCCGGCATTCGCCGAGAACGGCTACCGCTCGCGCAAGCCGGACCTGTTCGTCTGCGTCGGCATCTGCACCCACCTGGGTTGCTCGCCGAATCGCCAGGACGACGTCGCCCCCGGTGTCGACGGCTTCCTCTGCCCCTGCCACGGCTCGCGTTTCGACCTGGCCGGCCGCGTATTCAAGAACGTGCCCGCGCCCGACAACCTCGAAGTGCCGCCATACTCGTACCAATCGGACACCCGCATCATTGTCGGGGTCGACGAAAACAACAAGGCCTGACAGGGCGTCGCCACGCGCGCGCATAGACAGATACGCCACGACTAGCAAAGGAGCTGCTTCATGGATGGCGACAAGACCGTCGAATCGACTGGTTTCATGGGATGGGTGGACAAGCGCTTTCCCGCCACCGCGACATGGAAAGCCCATGTCTCCGAGTACTACGCACCCAAGAATTTCAATTTCTGGTACTTCTTCGGATCCCTGGCGCTGTTGGTGCTGGTTCTGCAGATCGTGACCGGCATCTTCCTGGTGATGCACTACAAGCCCGATGCGGAACGCGCGTTCCAGTCGGTGGAATACATCATGCGCGAAGTGCCCGGCGGCTGGCTGATCCGCTACATGCACTCCACCGGGGCCTCGATGTTCTTCGTCGTGGTGTACCTGCATATGCTGCGCGGGCTGCTTTACGGCTCCTACCGCAAGCCGCGTGAACTGGTGTGGGTGTTCGGCGTCGCGATCTTCCTCTGTCTGATGGGCGAGGCCTTCTTCGGCTACCTGCTGCCCTGGGGCCAGATGTCGTACTGGGGCGCCCAGGTCATCGTGAACCTGTTCTCGGCAATCCCCTTCATCGGGCCGGACCTGGCGATCTGGATCCGCGGCGACTATGTGGTGTCCGACGCCACGCTGAACCGTTTCTTTGCCTTCCACGTCATCGCCATCCCGCTGGTCCTGATCGGGCTGGTAGCGGCGCACCTGGTGGCGCTGCATGAAGTCGGCTCGAACAACCCCGACGGCGTGGAGATCAAGCAGGGCCCGAAGGATCGTTATGGCCGACCGCTGGACGGCGTGCCGTTCCACCCGTACTACACGGTGCACGACATCGTGGGCGTCGCGGGCTTTCTGATCGTCTTCGCGGCCATCGTGTTCTTCGGCCCGGAGATGGGCGGCTTCTTC
Organism: Bordetella sp.; assembly: GCF_057362025.1. Classification (NCBI taxonomy): domain Bacteria; kingdom Pseudomonadati; phylum Pseudomonadota; class Betaproteobacteria; order Burkholderiales; family Alcaligenaceae; genus Bordetella; species Bordetella sp. The sequence goes on from NZ_JBMQQZ010000029.1 coordinate 49,090, forward strand.
CTGGAATACAACAACTTCATCCCGGCCGATTCCCTGAAGACGCCTCCGCACATCGCCCCCGTCTGGTACTTCACCCCGTTCTATTCCATGCTGCGGGCGACGACCGACGACTTCACCTGGGTACTGTCCGGTGCCGCCGTGCTGGGCGCGCTCGCCCTGCTGTTCAAGGGCAAGGGCCGCGGTATCGCCCGCATCGTGCTGCCGGCCATCCTGGTCGTCGTCGCCGTGCTGCTGCGTGTGCTGGACGCCAAGTTCTGGGGGGTGGTCACGATGGGCGGCACGGTGGTGATCCTGTTCTTCTTGCCGTGGCTGGACCAATCGCCGGTCAAGTCGATCCGCTACCGTCCGGACTGGCACAAGGTGGTCTACGGGATCTTCATCGTCGACTTCCTGGTGCTGGGCTATATCGGCACCCAGCCGCCCAATCCGGCGCTGAACCTGACCTCTCAGATCGGCACGCTGTATTACCTGGCGTTTTTCTTCCTGATGCCCGTGTGGAGCCGGCTGGGCAGCTTCAAGCCCGTGCCTGAACGCGTCGTCTATCACGCCCATTGAGCCCTGCACACATAACGGAATGACCATGATCAAGAAGCTGATGGGTGCCGTGACGTTGATGCTCACGTGCGCCGCCGCCTTGGCCTCGGAAGGCGGATACCCCCTGGACGCCGCGCCCAACCGGGTCAACGACGTGGCGGCACTGCAAAATGGCGCCAAGTTGTTCGTCAACTACTGCCTTAACTGCCATGCCGCCGGGTCGATGCGGTACAACAAGCTGACCGAAATCGGCCTGACGGATGAGCAGATCAAGAAAAATCTGCTGTTTACCGGGCAGAAGGTCGGCGACCTGATGACGGTGGCGATGCCGCCCAAGGACGCCAAAAAATGGTTCGGCGTGACGCCTCCGGACCTGTCCGTCATCGCCCGCGCCAAGTCCCAGACTGCAGGCGCCCCCGGAATCGACTACATTTACACCTATCTGCGTTCGTTCTACCGCGACACCAGCCGGCCCACGGGCTGGAACAACCTGGTATTTCCCAATGTGGGCATGCCCCATGTCCTGTGGGAACGCCAAGGTCCGCGGGAGCTGACCACCGTCGCCATGCATCATGCCGAAGGCAAGGGCGAGGAAGGCGGCTGGGAGCGCGTAACCACCGTGTACGACCCGCAGGGCTACGCGACCGTCAAGAAGGATGAAGTGGCCGGGTACCACGGCAACGAAAGTTTCACGGCCACCTTCAAGGCAGCGAACGCGGCGCAATCGGCCCAGTTCGACAATGACGTCGCCGACCTGACGGCCTTCCTGGGCTGGATGTCCGAACCGGTGGCCCAGTTCCGCAAGGAACTCGGCGTCTGGGTACTGCTCTTTCTGGGCCTGTTCCTGGTCGTCGCGTTGCGGCTGAACGCGTCCTATTGGAAACACGTGAGGTAATCGGCACAACCCAACAGGGGCCGGGGTCGCGTACGCCCCCGGCGTAACCGCCCCCCCTGGCAATTGGGGCCAGCGCCTGCTAGATTGGCGGCGCTGGCCTTTCGCTTTTCATACAAGGACTTACCGCCATGATGGTGCTTTATTCCGGAACCACGTGCCCGTTTTCGCAGCGCTGCCGTTTTGTATTGTTCGAAAAAGGCATGGACTTTGAAATCCGGGACATCGACCTGTACAACAAGCCGGAAGACATTTCGGTGATGAACCCGTACGGACAAGTGCCCATCCTGGTCGAGCGCGACCTGGTGCTGTACGAGTCCAACATCATCAACGAATACATCGACGAACGCTTCCCGCACCCGCAGCTGATGCCGGCGGATCCGGTCATGCGCGCGCGCACCCGCCTGTTCCTGTACAACTTCGAAAAAGAGCTCTTCGTGCACGTGTCGGTCCTGGAAGACCGCAACGCCAAGCCCGACGAGAAGCGCCTGGATCGCGCACGCCAGAATATCCGCGACCGCCTGGCCCAGTTGGCCCCCATGCTGTTGAAGAACAAGTACATGCTGGGCGACGAGTTTTCCATGCTGGATGTGGCGGTGGCGCCGCTGCTGTGGCGCCTGGACCATTACGGCATCGAACTGCCGAAGAATGCCGCCCCGCTGCAAAAATACGCCGAACGCATCTTCTCGCGGCCGGCGTATATCGAAGCGCTCACGCCTTCCGAAAAGGTGATGCGTCGCTAGGATGGCATCCATGGGTGAATCATCAACCAAACCGTACCTGATCCGCGCGCTGCACGAGTGGTGCACGGACAACGGCTACACGCCATACGTCGTCGTGCAGGTGAACGATCGCACCATGGTTCCGCCCGCCCATGTACGGGACGGCCAGATCACGCTCAATATCGGCAATCTGGCGACGAACAAGCTGTTGCTCGGCAACGAGTACATCGAGTTCCAGGCACGGTTCAATGGTGTGGTCGAAATGGTTTCCGTGCCGGTCGGCGCAGTCAGCGCCATCTATGCCCGCGAAACCGGCGCCGGGATGGGCTTCGAAGTGCAGGACGACGAAGAAGCCGCGACACCCAGGCATGGGCGCGACGGCATGGCGGCAGACGGCGACGATGCCGCCAGCCAGGGCGCGCAGTCGGATAAAGCCGACGGCGGCAAGGACGACGAACCGCCGCCGCCGCGTCCGCATCTGACCATCGTGAAATAGGCCACGGCCGGCGGTATCCCGCCCGGCCGGCGCCCATCTGACGCGGCGCATCGCCGCGTATACAATGCACGTCTTCGCGACATCCCCGCCCCCGCGGCGCCGGGATGTCGCCTTCGCCGGCTTAGCTCAGTTGGTAGAGCAGCGCACTTGTAATGCGAAGGTCGGGGGTTCGATTCCTCTAGCCGGCACCAACAAAACCGATCAGTTGCAGTGCGTGGGGCCTTTAGATCCCCGCACGGACCGATGTACCCGAACCCGCTACCTTCCATCGACGCACTCCCGGCGACTCGCTTTCGCCAGCAGTTTTATTACATTTCACCGATCAGGACGCTCGTTGCGTGAGGAGACTCGGGCGCATGAAGGCAAACCATCTTCCAGGAGCGCAACAAAAGCGCATCTGGCAAAAAAAGTGGCCTCGTGAAGTTTTATTCAATGGTCCCGCGATATTGGTTGCAGCGCTGGCATCCGCGAAAAGTTGGGCCGACCCGCGCTTCGACGCGTGGATATTCGGCTTCAGCGCTGTCGCATGCGTTTGGTTGATCGTCGCGACGATCGTGCGTGCGCTGGTCGCGCACGCGGAGGACAAGAAGGACGGGCCCGACGTAGTTCATGAGGGCCTCTATGCCGCGGTATCCACCGTCCATACCATGCTGACGGAATGGTGCAACAAACGCGAATACGGCGGTAATATCCGCGCGACGTTTCATCGTGTTGTCCCGCCCGTTGAACAGCCACGCGAGCTGGAGCAAATCATCAATTACGCTGGCGGTAGCGGCGAAGGAGTTGGGCGCAAGTTCCCCGTCTACACCGGAATAACGGGCAGGGCCATTCGGAGCAGGACTCCTATGTCGATGTCCAGCCAAATTGGAACGGAAGAACAGCTGCGCGCCGAATTGGTAGGGGACTGGGGCTATACAGAGGCGGACGCTCGCAAACTTGCGCCGGGCCGTTACTCCGCGATCGCTGTGCCGGTCCTGGACCTGTCTGGACAGCATGCTATCGGCGTGATCTACTTAGATTCAAGTGACCGTGCGCTATTTGAGCGCAACGATGTAGTAGAAATCGTAGGTGCTGGCACCAAGGCAATTAGGGACTTTGTCACGAAGAGGTACTGATATGGACACAGAAGGCGAAAAAACGTCAGTCACGTTCGTTAAAGAGTCCAAGGTAATTTCAAAACCGGGCGCCGTAATGAGGGTCCGTGAACTTACGCTCACCGAGTTCGGCAAACGGGCAATTACGAGCGGAAGCGCCGGAATCAGACAAGGCGCTCGCGAAGATGCTGGTCCGCCGGCACCATTAAAGAAGATGGTCCCGGCTTGATTACGAAAGGAAGCGAATGCTTCCTTTTTCATTGCCCGGCGATTCGCCGAACCCGCGTTTCTACCCACTTTCAATAATGCGAAGGTCGGGGGTTCGATTCCTCTAGCCGGCACCAGACATCGTAGAAGACCTTGCCGCCGGATTGGATACGGTGCGATCCACGGCAGCGGCGGCATGGGCATCGCCGGCCGAAGCGCGCGGCGGGATGCCGACCCGGGCTTCTACGATGCGCAGTAATTCGTCCTGGAATGCCTGGTACGCGCCGCCGCAAGCCAGGCCCGCGGAAAGCACGGCGTGCAAGCGCACCAGGGTGCGATAGGGCAGCCGGCCCACCGCGCTGCCCAGCCATTCGCGCGGCCGTATATCCCCGGCAGAGGCCTCCCGCGCGAACACGGTTTCGAGTATCTGGCCGATCGACTCGCATACGGCGTTTTCCGCGATATCGGCGGCGGCAAGACAGCGCAATGCGTCTCCGTACAAAGCAATCCCGGTCGCCATGCGGGATTCCACCACCAGCAGGATGCCGTCCGCGCGACGGAATTCGTCGCCCGCGACGACGTCGTACAGCAGCTCATCCCGATGAAACGCCAGGACGTTGTCCCTGACTTGGCGACGCGCGCTGGCGGTGCGATCGGCGGCATCCATCAGCACACGCACGCTCTCATCGCTGATCCCGGAATACACGCCTGCGCGCCGGTCCAGCCGGCGGACCTGGCGGCGCAATTCGGCGAAGTGCCTGAGCAGCGGCTCGCCGGATTGGATCGCGTTCAGGAATACATAGGTTGCGCCGACCACTTTTTCCCGGGTGTGTGCCATGCGCAGCGCCTTGCGATGTTCTCCAGGCGCGGCCAGGTAGCGCACGCGATACGCGACGGCCGATAGCATGCGCTGCGGCCAGGACGGCGCGCGCGGGGCCGGCCAGGGCGCGTCGCGCGCCGGCACTTTGTGCGTAGCATTGCCCGGGGCAAGGACATGGGGCAGGACCACCGGAGGCACCGGCGTATCTTGGATCAACGGCAGGAAACGCAAGGGCAGCGGGATGGCAGGCGTGCCGCCGGCCGATGCCTCGGTGCCCGTGGTGCAGGTACTGGGCGACCGTTGCGAGGCCGGGCTGGCATCGCTGGCCCGCCGGGCCACGGTGTCGGCCGGCCGATGTCCGCGCAGACCCCAGCCAAACCGGAACGGACCGAAGGTATCGCGGCGCGCCAGCGTGGCGCGGGCCCGTGGCTGGGCGTTGCCGCTATGTACATCCGCGCGATCGCCCGCCTGCGGCTTGAACGCGTGCCCGTTTTGGGTGACGCCCAAGGCGGCTTCGGCGGACGATGCCGTACGAACAACGTATGAGGGGTCGGTTCCGTCGGGTTTGCCGGCGAACATATTCGCGTCTCCTGGTCTGGATGGGACGCGGCCTCATGGTGCGATGGCGTCCCTTGCATGACGCCACGAGGGATCGGGCGGCCCAGAGCGCGGCGGCCGTCGAGCCGCGTGCGCAAGGCCTTTCGGTCTCTACGCCTGTAGGCAGGTTCCGGCCGGAGGGGAGAAACGGACGAACTAACCAACCCGCGCGAGCGCGGACGGAGCACTAGGGCACGAGCATGGCGGCCGGACCGGCCGCCCGTCGCGCGAGGCGTACTAGCGGGCGGACGCCTGCACCGCCGTGCCTTGCGCAGGTGCGCGCACGCGGCCGCACACCGGCTCGATGCCATGCACGTGTTCGTGGCGGAACCGGAAGCGCAGCTTCAGCATGCGGCCGTTGTCGGCGGCGCGCGTCACCACATCGGTGGTGTAGGTCGTGGCGCCGTTCAGCGGCGCGTTGTAGATGACACGCGCCTTGATGACGGAACCGTCGGCGGGACGCAGATGCACGATATCGCCGACGTGGATGGGCGTGCCGTCCAGCGCATGATCGACGCGGGGCACGAGAGTGGGTTGAGTCGTAATCGTCATTGTGATTATTTTCCAAAGCAATTGATAAGCATGCCGCCAAGGACGGAGCCACGGGCTTGCGGCCCTGGAACGGACATGCTGCACACAGCGGGAACCGGCCATGGGCGCGATATGACATCGTGGCCCAAACTGATGACCGAATCATTGCTGCATAAGGTTCAGATGTGCTCAGTCGTATGGACGAGAACATCGAGGCCGTGGCCGAGAGCAAAAAGCGGGCCTGGGCCCGGCACGCCACGGAAAGTGTTCGCCAAGCCGGATTACCAGGGTTCGGTTGGACTGGTTTTAGCCTGGTAACTGGCGAAGCTGCTGAGAAACGAACCGCGAGCCCGCGGAACCAGCCGCGGGCAAACAGTACGGGCGAAGCGCAGGGTCTATGCGAACCTGAGGCAGCGGGCAAGGTTGCCGACCAACGCTATATACCGTAGCGGCATAGGGCGCAATGGAACCAGGCTTGCCAGGGGTTTGTGCAGGAAGAACTACGGGAAAGAAATCTGGGAAGAGACTTCCGGGAGGACTTCTGGAAGGATTACTGCGCGAACAACAACGGAATTATACGCGATCTTCAGGCAAAAAGCAACATTTTCATTGGGTTACCCTCGTAGCGAGGCCGTGCGCCCCGGGTCCGCTTGCGCCGGCGGCCGCTACAATGACCGGTCTACCCGCCGCGCCCGGCGCGGCGCATTGCAAAGGACATCGTGGTGGAAATGCACTCCGCTTATGAAGCCGCCTACAGCCCCCCACGCTTCTGGCGCAAGCTGGCCCGCCACGCGAAGGGGGCGGGACGCCAGGCCGTGGAAAAGGCCCTGTGGCTTTTCTATGCACTGCAGGCGCCCGGTACGCCCAAATGGGCGAAGCGGGTGATCTACGGCGCACTGGGCTATTTCGTATTCCCGCTGGACGCCATTCCCGACCTGGCACCGTTGGCGGGCTATACCGACGACCTGGCCGTCATGGCCGCTGCCCTGGCCACGGTCGCCGTCTACATCACCGATGACGTCAAGCGCCAGGCAGCGGACCGGCTGCATCAATGGTTCGGTGCCGACGGCACGGCGTCGAACGCTTTGCGGGAGTGATGGCGACACCCGATTCCGCCACGCCCCGCCCGGGCGCCGTGGCGACACCCGGGCGCGCCGGCTTCGCCGATCTGTGGCTGGCCGAAACGGTACGCCTGCGGGAAGAACACTGGGGCCCGCTGGAAGACCAGGATGCCGTGCGCCAGGCACGGCAGGCCGATGGGCCCATCGAACATCGCGTCCTGCTGCGCGCGCGCGCGATCGCGCGCCGCGAACACCTGGATGAACGCGTGGCCGCGTGGCGCCGCGGCGCGGGCATCGCCGCCGTCCTGCTATTGGTGCTGGCCGTGCTGGCGGGCGCGGGTACCGCATGGAGCGCCCTGGGCGACGGCACGCGCGTGGTCAACATCGTATGGGCGGCCGTTGCCATGCTGGGCCTGCACGCGCTGACCTTCCTGTTCTGGCTGTCCAGCTTCGCCGTGCGTGCCGGCGCGGCAGGGGCCGGCCTGGGCGGCGCCTGGCTGTGGCTGACCCGCAAGCTGGCGCGCGGGCCGGATGCGGCCCTGCCGCCGCAGGCCTTGATGGCCTTGCTGGCGCGGGCGGGCGCGGCCCGCTGGCTGTTCGGTGCCATCAGCCATCTGTTATGGCTTGCCGCGCTGGCCGCCGCGCTGGCCACTTCCCTGGCGGTGCTGTCGACCGCCCGCTATCGTTTCGCCTGGGCCACCACGCTGCTGTCGCCCGATGCCTTCGTCGGCCTGACGCAGGCACTGGGGTGGCTGCCCGCGCGGCTCGGTTTCGCGCTGCCCGATGCCGCCATTGTGCGTCTGAGCGACGGTATGCACGACCTGCCCGCCGCGGCGCAGGCGCAATGGGCATGGTGGCTGGTCGGGCTGGTGGTTGTCTATGGCATCCTCCCCAGGCTGCTCGCCTGGCTGGTCAGCGTTGCCCGCCTGCGCGGCGCCTTGCGCGGACTGTCCATCGATATGGCGCTGCCAGGCTACGCCGCGCTGCGCTCGCGCCTGCTGCCGCCCGCGGATCCCCCCGTTCAGGACGGCCCGGCGCCATGGCTGCATGCGCCCCGCATCGCACCCACGACCCTGCCCCCGACGGGCGGGCAGGCGGTACTGGCGGGACTGGAGTTGCCGGACGACATCGCCTGGCCCCCGCCGGACCTGCCAGCGACAATACAAGCGGCAGGAAATCTGGACAGCCGCGAACAACGCCACGCCTTGCTGGACGCCCTGGCGCAAGCACCCGCGCGGCGCCTGCTGGTGGCATGCGACGCGCGCCAGACGCCGGATCGCGGCACGCTGGCCCTGATCGCCGATCTGGCAGGCAAGGCCGCCGAGACCCGCGTCTGGCTGCTGGCGGCAACGGCGGCGGGCTCGGCCGGCGACCGAAGCGTTGACGAAACCGAAAACAACAACGGCGAGAAAAGCTGCAACAACACCCGCGAACTGACGGCCGGGGACGCGCGGGCCTGGGCGGACCGGACGTCCGCCTGGCGCAGCCGCCTGCTGGAAGCGGGCATGCCCGGCGAGGCCATCGTGGACAATCGGGACCAGCCGCTGCGCTGGCTGGGAGGCGACCGTGGCTGACCTGCTGCAGATCGCCGTGGTGGGCCACACGAACACCGGCAAGACCTCGCTGCTGCGGACCCTGACGCGCGATCCCGCTTTCGGCGACGTTGCCGACAGCCCGGGCACGACGCGGCGGGTGCAGGGCGCGCGCTTGCGGCTGGAAGGGCAACCGGTGCTGGCATGGTTCGATACGCCGGGCATGGAGGACAGCATCGCGCTACTCGAGTACATCGAACATTTGTGCGGCGACCGTCGCCTGGATGGCCCCGACCGCATACGTTTGTTCCTGGATTCCCCGGAGGCGCGGCGGCGCTTCGAACAGGAAGCCCGCGTACTGGAAAAAATGCTGGAATGCGATGCCGCGCTATACGTGATCGATGCGCGCGATCCGGTGCTGGGCAAGCATCGCGACGAGCTGGCGCTGCTTGCCGCCTGCGGCAGGCCGCTGCTGCCGGTGCTGAATTTCGTGCACGCGCCTTCGCACCGGGCCATGCAGTGGCGCGACGCGATGGCGCGGCTGGGCCTGCATGCGCTGCTGGAGTTCGATACGGTGGCGCCTCCCCTGGATGGCGAAAAGCAGCTCTATGACCGCTTGTCGATCCTGCTCGATCGCCATGCCGACATCCTGGTCCGGCTGTCGGAAGCACTCGCACGCGAACGCCGCGAACGCCACGAAGCGGCCCTGCGCCTGATCGCCGAGCTGCTGGTGGACGTGGCCGCCTTGCGCCTGTCCTGCGATGCCGGCGAGGCCGCCTTGCACGAGGCCACGCAACGACTGCGCGACCTTGCGCGCCGGCGCGAGCAGGCCTGCGTCGATGCGCTGCTGGCGCTGTACAACTTCCGCCAGGACGACTATGCGCGCGATCCCTTGCCGCTGGAAGGCGAACGCTGGGGCATGGACCTTTTCCATCCGCGCGCTCTGAAGGATGCCGGCATCGAGGTCGGCATCGGCATGGCCACCGGCGCGATGGCGGGCGCCGCGGTGGACCTGATGCTCGCGGGCATCAGCCTGGGCACTGCGGCCCTGATAGGCGCCGCGGCCGGCGGCATGTGGCAGGGCATCGAGCGCTTCGGCAAGCGGCTGGGCGGCAGGCTGCGTGGACGCCGCGAACTGAGCGTCGACGACGCAGTGCTGCGCCTGCTGGCCGTGCGGCAGCGCGCGCTGGTGCAGGCGCTGGAGCGTCGCGGCCATGCCGCGCGTGAACCCGTGCGCCTGCATGGTGCAGGCAATGATCCCTGGCGCGGTGCCGGCCTGCCCGACGAAATCAAAGAAGCCCGCGGCAACCCGCAATGGTGCGGCATCACCGAAGGCTACCGGGATAGCGCGCGGCGCACCGCCGTGGTGAACGCCCTGATGCGGCAGTTCGCCTGACCCGGCACCGGCCCGCCGCGCGCGGGACCATGGCTCAAGCCATCCCGTCATGCAAGCACGTGTATACCCCAAGGTAAATCGCCGCGGGCTTACGGTAGGATCGGCCTGCTTATCGATGCTGTCTCTCTCAATGATGTCCGCCGCGCTTGATCAGCGCCTGCAGGAGCCGGAGAAACATGGGACTTGTCACCTACACCAGACAAATTGTCTTGGCATCACTGCTCACTTTCGCGGCAGGCACTTCCGTCGCGCACGCGCGCACCTTGCACTGGGCCTACCAGGGCGATGCGCAATCGCTGGACCCGATGGCCCTGAACGAGACCTTCACGCTGGGTTTCCAGGGCAACTTCTACGAACCCCTGGTCGGCTACGACGGCGACCTCAAGCTGGTTCCCATGCTGGCGGAAAGCTGGCAGAACACCGAGCCCACCAAATGGGTGTTCAAGCTGCGCAAGGGCGTGAAGTTCCACAATGGCGAGGACTTCACCGCCGATGATGTGATCTTCTCCTGGAAACGCAGCCTGACGCCCGGCTCCGACATGAAGGGCTACGGCGCCAAGGCAAGCGACATCCGCAAGATCGACGACTACACCGTCGAAGTCACCACGCCCAGCCCCAATCCCATCCTGCCGCGCGAATGGACGCAGCTCTACATGATGAGCAAGTCGTGGTCGGAACAGAACAAGACGACCGAGGCGACCAACGTCAAGGGGGACAACCAGGGCAACTATGCCAACATGCACGAAGACGGCACCGGCCCCTTCGTGGTGGTGGAACGGCAGCCCGACGTGCGCACGCATCTCAAGCGCTTCGCCGGCTACTGGAACAAGCAGGTTCCGACCAATATCGACGAAGTGGAATTCCGCCCCATCACGCAGGAATCGACGCGTGTCGCCGCGTTGATCTCCGGCGAGATGGACATCGTGCAGCCCGTTCCCGTACAGGATTGGCCGCGGCTGGAGGAATCCAAGGGCGTCAAGCCGCTGACCGGCGCGGAAGCGCGCGCCATCTTCATCGGCATGGACCAGGCACGCGACGAACTGCTGTTTTCCGACGTCAAGGGCAAGAATCCGTTCAAGGATCCGCGCGTGCGCGAGGCGGTGGTGCTGGCGGTCGATACCGGCGCAATCAACCAGAAGATCATGCGCGGCGCCGCCAAGCCGCTGGGCTCGCTGATCGCGACCGCCATCAACGGCTATGACGACAGCTTCGGGGCGCCGATCAAGCCGGACCCCGCGCGCGCGAAGAAGCTGCTGGCCGAGGCCGGCTATCCCAACGGTTTCCGCACCACCCTGGATTGCCCCAACGACAGATACGTCAACGACGAAAAGGTATGCCAGGCAGTGGCCGGCATGCTGGCGCGGGTAGGCATCAAGATCGATCTGCTGGCACAGACCAAGTCCAAGTACTTCGGCAAGATCCTGCTGCAGGCGGGCAACCAGACCAGCATGTACATGCTGGGATGGACGCCGACCTCCATCGACGCCCACAACGCGCTATTGAACCTGGTGGGATGCCGCAACGCCAAGACGGCGTCCGGGCAGTTCAACCTGGGCGGCTACTGCAACAAGGAAGTGGATGGCCTTATTGCCAGGATCGGCTCGGAGACCGACCAGGCCAAGCGCAACGCGATGATCAAGCAGGCCTTCGAGATCGTGCGCAAGGACTGGGGCTATCTGCCGCTGCACCAGCAGCCCATGTCGTGGGGCGTGAAGGACAACATCAAGGTGGTGCAACGCGCCGACGACGTCCTGGACCTGCGCAACGTGGTCATGCCATAGGCCCCGTCGACGCATGCTGGGGTTCATCGCGCGCCGCCTGATGCAATCGCTGCTGGTCATGCTGGCGGTGGCGCTGATCGCCTTCTCGATGTTCCGCTACGTGGGCGACCCCATCACCAACCTGGTGGGACAGGATACGACGCCGGAGCAACGTGCCGCCCTGCGGGCAAGCCTGGGACTGGACGATCCTTTCATCGTCCAGTACGCGCGCTTCGTCGCGAATGCCGCGCACGGCGACTTCGGCGTGTCCTACCGCCAGCGCCGTCCGGTCAGCGAGCTGCTGGAAGAACGCCTGCCCGCCACGCTGGAGCTGTCCTTCGTGTCCGCGCTGATGGCGCTGGCCTTCGGTATACCCATGGGAATTTATACGGCGCTGAAGCGGCGCAGCCTGCTGTCGCGGGCCTTCATGGCCGTCTCGCTGGCCGGCATCTCGCTGCCCACCTTCCTGATCGGCATGCTGTTGATCCTGTTCTTCAGCGTGCAACTGCGCTGGCTGCCCAGCTTCGGCCGCGGCGACGTGGTGGCGATCGGCGGGTGGACGACGGGGCTGCTGTCGCGCAGCGGACTGGCCGCGCTGATCCTGCCGTCCATTACCCTGGCGCTGTTCCAGATGACGCTGATCATGCGCCTGGTACGGGCCGAAATGCTGGAAGTCCTGCAAGCCGATTTCATCACCTTCGCCCGCGCGCGCGGCCTGCCCGATCGGCTGATCCACTTCCGCCATGCATTGAAGAACACGCTGGTACCGGTGATCACGATCACCGGTCTGCAGCTCGGATCGATCATCGCGTTTTCCATCATCACCGAAACCGTATTCCAGTGGCCGGGCATGGGTCTGTTGTTCATCCAGGCGGTCGGCATGGTCGACATTCCGGTAATGGCCGCCTACCTGGTGCTGATCGCCCTGGTCTTCGTGCTGATCAACCTGGCGGTGGACCTGCTGTACTTCGCGGTCGACCCGCGGCTGCGCGTGCAGCGCGCCTGAGCCGCCGAGTGAAATACGCGGGCCGTACCGCCGGATGGACCAAGGATATGCACATCGCATGAGCGCACAGACGGAATCCACTGACAACAAGCCGGGCATGGCGGCGCTGTGGGCGCGCATCGCGGACAGCGACCTGTGGTACAGCTTTCGCCATTCGCCGGGCGCCATGCTCTCGGCCGCCGTGACCCTGCTGATCGTCGCAGCGGCGCTGCTGGCGCCGCTGCTGGCACCCCACAATCCTTTCGATCTGGCCTCGCTGGACATCATGGACGCCAACACGCCGCCCATGTGGCAGGACGGCGGCAGCGCGTCCTTCGTCCTGGGCACCGACGACCAGGGCCGCGACATCCTGTCGGCCATCCTCTACGGCGCGCGCGTCTCGCTGACGGTCGGCGTCGCCTCGGTCCTGTTCTCGATGGTGCTGGGCGTATCGCTGGGCCTGGTCAGCGGCTATGCCGGCGGCCGCGTGGACAGCGTGATCATGCGCATCGCCGATATCCAACTGTCCTTTCCGGCCATCCTGGTCGCGCTGCTGGTCGACGGCGTGGCGCGAGGCGTACTGCCGCGCGATATGCACGACGAGCTGGCGCTTTACGTATTGATCTTCTCGATCGGCATATCCGGCTGGGTGCAGTATGCGCGCACGGTGCGCGGCGCGACGCTGGTGGAGCGCAACAAGGAATACGTCCAGGCCGCGCGCCTGATCGGCATCGGTCCGTTCGCCATCCTGCGGCGGCATATCCTGCCCAACGTGCTGGGGCCCGTGCTGGTCATCGCCACCATCCACCTGGCGGTGGCCATCATCACCGAAGCCACGCTGTCCTTTCTGGGCGTGGGCATCCCGCCGACCGCCCCTTCGCTGGGCACGCTGATCCGCATCGGCAACAGCTATCTGTTTTCCGGCATGTGGTGGATCTCCATTTTTCCGGGCATCGCGCTGGTGGCGCTGGTGCTGTCGGTCAACCTGCTGGGCGATTGGCTGCGCGACGCGCTCAATCCCAGGCTGCGCTAAGGAAGCCTGCCATGGCCTTGCTCGACATCGACGACCTGCGCATCGAATTCGCCGGCCGGCGAGGTATACGCGTGGCGGTGCAGGACATCACACTGCGGCTGGAGAAGGGCGAGATCCTGGGGGTGGTCGGTGAATCCGGCGCCGGCAAGTCGACCATCGGCAATGCCGTCATCGGCTTGCTGGAACCGCCCGGCCGCATGGCGGGTGGACGCATCAGCCTGGACGGCGAGCGCATCGACAACCAGCCCGAATCGGCACGCCGCACATTGCGCGGCCGCCGTATCGGCATGATCTTCCAGGACCCGCTGACATCGCTGGACCCTCTGCAGACGGTGGAGACGCAACTGGTCGAGACCATGCGGGTGCACCTGGCGCTGAACGCCGCGGCGGCCCGCGATCGTGCCGTCGACCTGCTGCAACAGGTGGGCATCCCGCAGCCGGAAGTCCGGCTGGGCCAGTATCCCCACCAGTTTTCAGGCGGCATGCGGCAACGCGTGGTGATCGCGCTGGCGTTGTGCTGCGAACCCGAAGTGATCGTCGCCGACGAGCCGACGACGGCGCTGGATGTGTCCATACAAGCCCAGATATTGACCCTGCTGCGCCGCCTGTGCGCGGAAAAACAGGTCGGCATGATCCTGATCACGCACGACATGGGCGTCATCGCCGACGTCACGGACCGCGTGGCCGTGCTGTACCGCGGCCGGCTGGTCGAGCACGGCCCGACGGCGAAGGTACTGGGCGACCCCGATCATCCCTATACGCGCAGTCTGATCGCCGCCGTGCCTCGGCCCGACGTCAAGCTGAGCCGCTTCCCCAGGGTCAGCTACAACGAAAACGCCGGCGCGCCGCAAGCCACGTCGGAGCTGGACGTCCATACCCACTGGCTGGGCCAACAGCGCGATTTCGGCGAGCGAGGCGTGCATCCGCTGGTGGAAACGCGCGGCCTGGGCATGCGCTTCGTACTGAAGTCCGCCTTGCTGGCGCGCAATCGCCGCACGCTGGATGCCGTGCGGGACGTATCGCTGACGATACGCGAAGGCGAGGTCTTCGGTCTGGTGGGCGAATCCGGGTCGGGAAAATCCACCGTCGCCCGGCTGATCGCCGGCCTGTACACGCCAACCGCGGGGCGCATACGGTTCGCGGGCGCCGACCTGGCCACCCTGCGCGGGGAAAAAGCGCTGAACCCGATCCGGCGCCAGATGCAGATGGTGTTCCAGGATCCCTATTCCTCGCTGAACCCGCGCATGCGGGTTCTGGATGCAGTGGCCGAGCCGATCCGCTTCCATGGCCTGGCATCCGGCGAAGCGCACACGCGGCGTATCGTGGGGGATCTGCTGGAGGTCGTCGGCCTGGGCGCGGACGCGGCGGCACGCTACCCGCATGAGTTCTCCGGCGGCCAGCGCCAGCGCATCTGCATCGCCCGGGCGCTGGCCACGCGGCCCCGCTTTCTTATCTGCGACGAACCCACTTCGGCCCTGGATGTGTCCATCCAGGCGCAGATCCTGAATCTGCTGAAAGACCTGCAGGAAAAACTGGGGCTGACGATGCTGTTCATCAGCCACGACCTGCCGGTGATACGGCAGATGTGCGACCGCGTGGGAGTCATGCGCCACGGCGAACTGCTGGAGGTGGCCGAGACGGAGACCTTGTTCGAAACGCCCCGGCATCCGTACACCCGCCAGTTGCTGGAGCTGATGCCGCGGCTGCGCGGCCTGCGCGAGCCCGCGGAAAGCCCCGCGGCGCGGGGCGCCGTGGCCTTGTCCGGCTAGCGGGGCCGGACCGAACCGGGCACGGGGGCCTGGTCCTGCTCCGGCTCGTCCGGTTCATCCGCGCCCGGTTCGTCCTGGTCGGATTCGTCCATGCCGGACTGGCCCATCATCCCCATGGCGCCTTGCAGCACCAGGCCCGCGAACTGGTCGAGCGGCATCTTGGTGCCATTCAGGTCCACCGTGCGATCGGCGTAATGCAGGGTCGATACGACGTCGGTGCCCTGCACGGTGGCGAAGCCCGACGACGCCGCCGCCTTGCCCATCATCGCCGCCAGAGCCTGCGCCTGGGCCTGGGCCGCCGCCGCGTCCATGCCGTCGCGCTGCATATTGTCCGCCAGCAGGTCGGCCACCATGGGCTGCGCGACCGAAACCCGCGCGTCCAGCTTGCGCAGCGTTTGCGCGATGCGCTCGTCGACGGGCAGATCCGCCTTGTCCGGTTTTGCCAGGTCCAGATTCAGCGTGAACCGGGCCTCGCCGTGTGGCGTCTTGAGCAGGATGGGGTCGATGTAGACGTTGGGATTGGCCGCCAGCAGCGCGTCGCGCGCCGACAGCGCCAGTGCGCGTTCGTCCGGACTGAGCTCCGGTTGGACGGGTACGCTTTGCGTCGCGCCGCCGGCCTGCGTGCGCTCCATCGCGCGCGACCACAGCCGGCCATACAAGCTGGCCAGCGACTTGAGCGCCTCGGGCGCCACGTTCTTCGCGCCGAGCGATACCTGGGCCGTGCCGATATCCGTTCCGCCCACGCTTACCATGTCGGCGTCGTAGGTTGCGTGCATGGCCAGCAGCCCTTTGTCCTCGCTGACCTCGGTACGCTGCCCGTAACCGGTCAGCACGATGGGCGCCGTGCCCGGCGGCGACAAAGCGATCCGCTTGGCCTTCAAGGCCGTCGTGCCCAACTGCAAATCGGCGGGGCCGGGGCGCATCTCCGATGTACCCGTCACGCCGGTGAGTTCCGCCTGCCCCGGCGCCTGGCCCTTCATGGTCTTGAACAGGAGGTGGTCGATCGCCACGTCCGCCTGGCCGTGCTTGGCGGCATCCTGGCTATAGTTCATGACCAGGCCGGAGAAATCCAGGGTAGCGTCAGCGCGCGCCAGTTTGACCGGCTCCGCCCGAACGGTACCGGAAACAGCCTGCGTATACGAGATCACCGCGGTGCCGGAAACCGGCGGCACGCCGTTCGTCAGTGCGAACCACGGATGGACGGTGTCGTTGTCGCGCAGGCTGAAGTCGCCCGCCGCCATGACCGGCAGCAAGCGCAATTGCGCCAGGCGCCGCAGCGGGAAGGGGCCATGCCCGACGTGGCCTTCGATGTCGATCACGTCCTCGCGGGACGGCGACTGGCCCGCGGCGCCCTGTACCCGCACCCGTAACGTCAGGTCCGTCGAAAAGACGCGCCGCTGCAGGCTATCCAGCGCCAGCGTCACATTGCCGCCGGGAAACAGCGTCTGCAGGCGCGCATTGGCCTCGGCCACCTGTTGGCGGACGATATCTTCCACACGCTTTCCGGTGTACCAGGCGCCCGCGGTCCACACCACGCCGACCGCCACCACCACGCCTGCCACCCCGCCGATCGCTTTTCTTTTCATGATGCCGGTTCTTCCCGCTGGACAAAGGCGGGATTATAGGTAGGAGCCCTGGCATCCCCGCCATGGCGCCGCCGCTTCCCATGGAAAAAGCGTTACAGGACTATACCGGCCCGGTTTCGCGAGTGAGGTACAATATGTCGAGTGTGCAGTGCCAATCCGCACACCGCGCCATGCGGCATTCGCCGACGTGCTGCGCCCCTGGGACCGTCCCACGGGCCGCTTCCTTTTCCTCCCTTTCGTCCGCCTGGATTGGAGTCACTCAACTTGAGCGACAGGCTGCCGCTGGAGTTGTACTTGACTGTCAAATCATCCTTCGCCGACCTCGGGTTGGCAGATTCCCTGTTGCGCGCGATCGCCGAGACCGGCTACACCGCGCCGACGCCCATCCAGGCCCAGGCCATTCCGCTGGTGCTGCAAGGCGGAGACCTGCTCGCCGCCGCGCAGACCGGCACCGGCAAGACCGCCGGCTTCACGCTGCCGATCCTGCACCTGCTGATGCAGAACAAGCCCGCGCTGCGCAAGCCCGGCCGCCCGCGTTGCCTGATCCTGACCCCCACGCGCGAGCTCACCGCGCAGGTCGAAGAATCGGTGCAGACCTACGGCAAGCACACGCCCCTGACGTCCATGGTGATGTTCGGCGGGGTCAACATCAATCCGCAGATCAGCGCGCTGAAAAAGCCGCTCGATATCCTGGTGGCCACGCCCGGGCGCCTGCTGGACCACGCGGGCCAGAAAACCGTGGACCTTTCCGGCGTGGAAATCCTCGTCCTGGACGAAGCCGACCGCATGCTGGACATGGGTTTCATCCGCGACATCCGCAAGGTGCTGGCGCTGTTGCCGCGGCAACGGCAGAACCTGCTGTTTTCCGCGACGTTCTCCGACGAGATCCGCACCCTGGCGCGCGGCGTGCTGAACAATCCCGGCGAAGTATCGGTAACGCCGCGCAATACCGCCACCGAGCTCGTGACCCAGACCATGCATCTGGTAGAGCAGCATCACAAGCGCGATCTGATCAGCCACATCATCCGCGAAAGCGGCTGGCACCAGGTCCTGGTGTTCACGCGCACCAAGCACGGCGCGAACCGCCTGGCGGAAAAGCTCGTCAAGGACGGGCTGAGCGCCGCGGCCATCCACGGCAACAAGAGCCAGGCGGCGCGCACCCGCGCGCTGGCGGGCTTCAAGTCGGGCAACGTCAGCGTGCTGGTCGCCACCGACATCGCCGCGCGCGGGCTGGATATCGACCAGCTGCCGCAGGTGGTGAACTTCGAACTGCCCAACGTGCCGGAAGACTACGTCCACCGCATCGGCCGCACCGGCCGCGCGGGCGCCACGGGCGCCGCGATCTCGCTGGTCGACCCCAGCGAAATCAAGCTGCTGAAAGCCATCGAAAAACTGATCCGCAAGCCCATCGACCGCATCGAGGTCAAAGGCTGGACGCCGTCGCCCAACGCCGTGCGCGAGCGCGACGATGAAGACGACGAGCGCGAATCGCGCGGCCCCCGTGGCGGCGGCCGTGGCCGTTCGCCGGCGCGGTCCGCCAACGGCGGTGCGGCCAATGGTGGCGCGCGCCGCAACGGCGCCGCGGGTACCGCGTCGGCGGGTGGCCGTGACGGCGGCCGGGTCAATGGCGATCGCGCGGCTGGCCACAACGGCCGCCCCGCCGCGGCCGGCAACGCATCCGGCGTGGATGCCCGCGGCAGCCGCAACGGCAACGGCGGCCAACGCGCTGCCAATGGCAACCGCGGCGTCAGCGGCGATCGCCATGCCGCGGGCAACGGCCATCGTGGCGCGCACGCGCCGGCGCCCCGCACCGCGGGCGGCCAGGGCGCCGCGCGCCGCCCCGCGCTGCTGTCGAAATAAAATCGGCACCAGGCGCCGCGCCCCCCTTACGGATGGCGCGGGCCCGGGCCCCGCGAAAACCGGCGCACCGCTTCGCTGAACAAGGAACCCCTAAGGAATTCCCGTGCTCCTTTCCACCTGGCTGACCTTCATGCTGGCATCGTGGGCGATTTCGTTTTCGCCGGGCGCGGGCGCGCTTTCCGCCATGACCTCGGGCCTGCGGCATGGATTTGCGCGAGGCTACTGGAACACCGCCGGGCTGATCCTGGGCATCATGTTCCAGCTGGCAGTGGTAGGCATCGGCCTGGGCACGCTGCTGGCCGCCTCGGAAACCGCGTTTGCCGTGGTGAAGTATCTGGGCGTCGCCTACCTGATCTACCTCGGCTGGCGCCAGTTCCGCGCGCAAGCTGCGCCGATCACCCTGGAAAACGGCCAGTCGCACGAAGAATCGCGCCGCGCGCTGATCCTGCGCGGCTTCCTCATCAACGCCAGCAACCCCAAGGGCACGGTTTTCCTGCTGGCCGTGGTCCCGCAGTTCATCGATGCCGGCCTGCCACTCACGCAGCAATACCTGGCGATTGCCGCCACCATGGCCTTGACCGACACGGTCGCCATGGCTTTCTACACGCTGCTGGCCGCCAAGGTGCTGCGCCTGTTGCGCAGCCCCGCTCATATCCGATGGATGAACCGCGCCTTCGGCTCGCTGTTCATGGCCGCCGGCCTGCTGCTGGCGTGCTTCCGGCGCGCACAGTAGAAACGCGACGTGGCGTCCGCCTGTAAAATTTCCCGCCTATGAATATCGCTCAAGAAGTCGAGCGGCGACGCACGTTCGCCATCATCTCGCACCCGGATGCGGGCAAGACCACGCTGACCGAAAAACTCCTGCTGTTTGCTGGCGCGATCCAGATCGCCGGCAGCGTGAAGGCGCGCAAGGCCAGCCGGCACGCGTCTTCCGACTGGATGGAAATCGAAAAGCAGCGCGGCATTTCCGTGGCCTCGTCCGTCATGCAGATGGAATATCGCGACAGCGTCATCAACCTGCTGGACACCCCGGGGCACCAGGACTTCTCCGAAGATACCTACCGCGTGCTGACGGCCGTCGACGCGGCGCTGATGGTGATCGACGCCGCCAACGGCGTTGAACCCCAAACCAAGCGCCTGCTGCAGGTCTGCCGCGCGCGCAACACGCCCATCATCACCTTCATCAACAAGATGGACCGCGAAGTCCGCGAGCCTCTGGACCTGCTGGCCGAGATCGAGTCGCACCTGGGCATGGACGCGGTACCGTTCTCATGGCCGGTGGGCATGGGCAAATCCTTCGGCGGCGTGTTCGACATCCGCCAGGACCGCATGCGCATCTTTCGCGCGGGACAGGAACGGCGCGGCGACGACAACGAATTCATCGAAGGTCTGGACAATCCGGAGATCGCCCGCCGCTTCAGCAGCGCTTTCCAGCAGGCGCATGGGGAAATCGCCCTGATCAACGAAGCCGCACCGGCGTTCGACGAACAGGCCTTTCTGGCCGGCAAGCAGACACCGGTGTTCTTCGGTTCGGCGATCAACAACTTCGGCGTGCAGGAAGTCCTGGATGCGCTGGTGGAACTGGCGCCCCGGCCCGGGCCGCGCCCGGCCTTGCAGCGGGTGGTGCAGCCGGACGAGCCGCGCTTCACCGGCGTGGTGTTCAAGGTACAGGCCAATATGGACCCCGCACACCGTGACCGCGTGGCCTTCGTGCGCGTCAGCTCCGGCCGCTTCGAACGCGGCATGCGCCTGAAGGTTTGCCGCACCAACAAGGAAATGCGGCCCAACAACGTGGTTTCCTTTTTGTCGCAGCGGCGCGAGCTGCTGGACGAAGCCTACGCCGGCGATGTCATCGGCATACCCAACCACGGCGTGTTGCAACTGGGCGACGTCCTTACCGAGGGCGAAATTTTGCAGTTCACGGGGCTGCCCTTCTTCGCGCCGGAACTATTCCAGGCGGTGGAAGTGAAAGACCCGCTGCGAACCAAGCAGTTACGTACCGGTTTGGCGCAGCTCGGCGAAGAAGGCGCAATCCAGGTATTCCGCCCGGTCGCGGCCGGCGGTGCCATGCTGCTGGGGGCGGTCGGGCAACTGCAGTTCGAAGTGGTGCAGCATCGGCTGAAAACGGAGTATGGCGCCGACGCCAGATTGATGCCTTCGCGTTACACCATGGCACGATGGATTACGTCGTCGGACCCCAAGGCGCTGCGCAAGTTCATGGATGCCAATGCCGCGCATATCGCCTATGATGTGGTGGACGCGGCCGCGTTTTTGATCGGCTCGCCCGCGCAATTGCGTGTCGCGGAAGAACTGTATCCAGATGTCAAGTTCCACGCGATGCGCGAGCATGGCGGACGAGTGTTCGGCGATAAGGCCCAGGCTTAAGAGGTTCAGGAATGTCTTGGCGAGTATTGTTCGCAACACTGCTGGTGGTGCTGGCCGCCTCCGCGTGGGGCGGCATCCAGTTCGGCGACTGGCTGGTGGCGCATGCGCCCGCCGCCACGCGCGCACCCAACGAAACCGATTCGAACCAGGAACCGATACTGGATGCGGACGGCCGGCCCTACACGGCCCAGCCGCCGCAACCCCGCATCGACGGCACGCTGGGCGTGCCGGACCGTCCCACCGGCACCAGTTGGACGGTGGGCACGGTATCGCTGTTCGACACGGTGAAAGACCCGTCCGTCATGATTTCGCGCGACAGTATCTCGATGGACCAGGCCAGGCAGATCGCCGCCGCCACGCAGTCGGCGCTACCTTCCGGCCCCAACGATGTATCGACGCTGGACCTGGCGACCCAGCAGGCACAGACCGCGCAATCGGCGCAGCAGTACGCCCAGATCCAGGCGTCGCGCAACGTCAGCCAGCAGCCGATCATCCAATCGGTGGACATGCCGCCGCCGCAGCAGCAGGCATCGGCCGGGGCCGGACAGAAGGGCTGGCAGGATGCCCTGCGCCGTGAACTGGCGCAATGCGCCGATGCCGGCTTCTTCCAGCGTCCCACCTGCGCGTGGAATGCGCGCAATAAATACTGCGCGCCGAATCAGGCATGGGGCACGATTCCCGAATGCCCGCACCGCCCCTGAAGGTTTATTCCGACACTTCCATCTGGCTCTGCAGATAGTTCTGCAGGCCCACCTGGTCCACCAGGCCGATCTGCGTTTCCAGATAGTCGATGTGTTCCTCGGTATCGTCCAGGATGTCCTGGAACAGATCGCGGGACACATAATCGCGCACCGATTCGCAGTGCGCGATGGCGTCCTTCAACGTGACTTGCGCGGCCTGCTCCAGCTTCAGGTCGCAAGACAGGAGCTCGGGCACGTCCTCGCCGATCAGCAGCTTGTGCAAGTCCTGCAGGTTCGGCAAACCATCCAGCATGAATATGCGTTCGATCAGGCGATCGGCGTGCTTCATTTCGCCGATGGACTCTTCGTATTCGTGTTTGCCCAGTTTGTTCAGCCCCCAGTGGCGCAACATGCGCGCATGAAGGAAGTACTGGTTGATCGCCGTCAACTCGTTGGTCAGTTGCTGGTTCAAGAATTGGATGACGGTTTTATCGCCTTGCATGATGGACTCCTTGCTGAATCCTCGGAGACTACCATCCGTTTCCGCGCCAGCATACCCCTGGCGCGCATGTGGTAAATCGCGCTGCGAGCGTTATCCAAAAGTGTACGCAGCAACGCAATGAGAATGAGTCCGCATACAACGCCGCGCGAACCGCGCCTTCAGGCCGGACGCGGCGGCCGGGTGGCCATCCAGATCCCCAGGGCGATGGGAACGATGCCGACCAGGTCCATCACGGCGACCGGTTCGGCGAGGACCAGCCAGCCGAATAGCAGGCCCAGCGGAGGCATCAGGAAATGCAAGGCGCTGGCCGCCGTCGCGCTGGACCGGGCCAGGATCAGGAACCACAAGCCGAATCCGCCAATGGAGACGGCGATGATCATATAGGCCATGCTCCAGAACAGTGAGGCGGTGAAGGTTACCGGCAAGTGCGCCTCGTAGACCCAGGCAAAGGGCAGCAGGGCCAGGCCGCCAAACAGGGATTGCAGACCGGTGGCCAACCAGATATTGCTGTCCGGCGTGTGGCGCTTGTACAGAAGCGTGCCCCCTACCAGCGCGGCCAGTGCCGCGACCACCAGTAGCGTGCCGTGCAGATCCTCGTGCCCGCCCGTCAGCCGCGAGCGCAGCACCAGTGCGACGCCGGCCAGGCCCAGACACAGGCCGGCGACCTTGCGCCAGCCGACGCGCTCGCCCAGCAGCGGCCCGGCCAGCGCGCCGATCAGCAAAGGATTGGTGCTGACGATGACGGCGGCGAATGCCGAGGACACCGTCATCATGCCGGTCCAGCTCAAGCCCAGGTAGACGCCGTTGTTCAGTACGCCCAACGCGGCCAGCATGCCCCACTGGCGCAGCGGCAGCCGGCGCAGCCCGCCGGTCAGCCAGGCCAGGCCGATCATCAGTGCCGCGGCGATGAAGAAGCGGACCGTCAGCAAGGTCAGGGGCGGACAGTCGCGCAGCGCGATCTTCGCGGCGGCGAACGCGGAGCTCCACAGCAGGCAAAACAGGGCGATGGGCCCCCACGCCACAGGAGGCGGCGAGGCGGCGGGAGCGGCGGGAGCCGCGTGGAGGGTTTTCATCTTGGATCCGTGACTTATCAGACACCGACTTCGGAACGGCTGGAGCGATTGTGTTGCGCCTTTCATCCATTGACAAATTCGTTATTCGCATCGAAAGTATTCGAAAATTCAATGGAAAAATTCCGATGCCGGATCTCGATCTGTTGCGCAGCTTCGTCTCGGTCGTGGAGGCTGGCGGCTTCACGCGGGCCGGCGAGCGCGTGCACCGCACCCAGTCGACGGTCAGCCAGCAGATCCGCAGGCTGGAGGAAAAGCTGGGATGCGCCCTGTTTCGGCGCGAAGGCCGCAGGGCCCCGCTGACGGAGGATGGCGAACGCCTGTTGGGCTACGCCCGACGCATGCTGGCGCTGTCGGACGAATTGCATGACACGGTGGGCAAGGCCGCCCGGGTGGAGGTGGTGCGCCTGGGGCTGCCCGATGACTTCGCGGTGCCTGCGCTGACGGAAATCGTCAGCGCCTTCACGCGCTCGCACCCCGATGTCAGGCTGTCGGTCTGCTGCGACCTGAGCGTTCGCCTGGGACAGGCGCTGGCGCAGGGCGAGCTGGATGTGGCCTTGCTCAAGCGCGAACCCGGCAGCGGGCCCTGCATCGCAGCGTGGCCGGAACGCCTTCATTGGACGGGAGACCCTGCCGCACTGCCCGCCGGCGAGGGAACGGTACCGCTGGTGCTTCGTCCCGCCGGCTGCCTGTACCGCGAACGCGCGATACATGCGCTGGAACGGGCAGGGCGGCGCTGGCGCGTCGTCTATGAAAGCCCCAATCTGCCCGGCATCCAGGCGGCCCTGTGCGGCGGCCTGGGTATCTCGCTGCTGGACGAGCAGGGCCTGAACGACGGATCCCCGATACTGGACGACACCTGCCCGCCGGTCACACACACGGAGTTGGCGCTGATCCTGCACCCGGGCGCGCCGGAGGACGCGCGTGAAATGGCCGGCATGCTGCGCGAGTTCTGCGACAGGCAGCGCATGGGGGCGCCGGCGCGTCAGGCGGCGGCGACGATGGGTATGGGAAAGCCGTTGGCAGCCGAGCCGCTTTGATCCGCGATCGGAACCGCCGCGGCGTGCGTCATGGAACGCACTTCGCAGACGCTGGAGCAGCGTCCTCCGGGCAGGTATTCGACCGCGGTCGCGGCGCATGTCCCGCAGCAGGTGGCCACGCCCAGCTCGAACTGGAGATCGTCGAGCGTGGCGGCGCCCCCGTCCACGGCGGCGCGGACCTGGCGTTCGGTGATGGCGTTGCAGACACAAACGTACATGAGAATAATTATCGAAAATTATTCGCATTCAGGCAACAGGAAAAAGCGGGGACGCCAAGGGGCTTTGCGGCCCCTTTTTTACGACGCCGCAATGCGAGGGTCTAGCGCAGCGTCGCCTGGGCCTTGCGCACCGAGGCCGGGGCGATGCGCATGGCTTCGCGGTATTTGGCCACGGTGCGGCGGGCGATGACGATGCCCTGTTCGGCCAGCTTGAGCATGAGCTGATTGTCCGACAGGGGCTTGGCGCGGTTCTCCTCGGCAACCAGGCGCTTGATGTGCGCCTGCACCGCTGTGGCGGAGGCGCTGTCGCCGGTATCGGTCGCCACCCCTGCGCCGAAAAAGTCCTTGAGCTCCATCGTGCCGAATGGAGTGAGCATGTACTTCTGCGTTGTGGCCCGTGAAATCGTGGATTCATGCAATCCCAATTCCCCGGCGATATCCTTCAGGATCAGCGGCCGCATGGCCGAGGGCCCCTGGCTGAAGAA
>NZ_JBMQQZ010000030.1:0-7149 GCF_057362025.1 Bordetella sp.
AGCGGTCCCAGCGCGGCGTTGGCAATGCCGCGTTCCAGCAGGCGGCGCAGCACGTAAGTCGAATCGCCCGGCGCGCCGCTGCCGGGGTTGTCCGCGCGGTCGGCCAGCACCACCGGGCCGCCGTCGAAGGCGAGCGCTTCGTCGATGGCTTCATCCACGCTGCGGTACTTCGGCATCAAGGCCTCGCGCTGCCCGATCAATTCGTCGGCCAGCTGGCGCGCCAGGCTGTCGGCCCGGGCCGGGTCGCCGTCCGTGTACACCAGCACCTTGGTGCCCATCTCCGGTACGTCGCCGGTGGCAAAGCCCATGGAAAACGATAGCGATAGCACGCCATCCTTGCCCTCCATCGCGCGCAGCTTGTTGACGAAAGCCAGGGCCGGATCGCGCGAGGTGTGCATGGGCACCACCATATGGCAATCGACCAGGGCGGCCACCGGCCGCGTCCTGCCCTGGGCCTTGTCCGCGCATAGATCGAACAGCTGCTCGGCGCAATGCACGATGTCGGTGTGAGGATATTCCTTGTACAGCACCACGATGTCCGCGCTTTCGACGATCAGCGGGCTGAGGTGCGCATGCGGGTCCAGCTCGGTGCCGATGACGACGCCGGGACCGACGATGGCGCGCGCACGGGCCAGCAGGTCCCCTTCGCAATCGTCGTAGCCGTCGGCGACCATGGCGCCGTGCAGGCCCAGCAGCACGATATCCACCGGCAGGGCGGCGCGCAGGTCGGCCAGGATCTCGTCGCGCAGGGTTTCATAGGCCGCCCGGGTGGTAATGCCGCCGGGCTGGGCCGATGTCACCAGGCCTTCTTTCAACGTCCAGCCCAGCGGACCGCAGCGCTGGCGCGCCACCCACAGCGGCGCGCCTTGCGAAGTGGGCGTGTCGGGATGCGTGCCCGCCGGAAAGTATTCCCGGCCGCGGAACGATTCCAGGCTGGTCGGCAAAGGCGCGAAGGTGTTGGTCTCGGTGCCGAGGCCGGCGCAAAAAATACGCATGCTGTGGTCCTGGGGTGCGGGTATCGGGTGGCGCTCCACCCGTGATCTTGCGCGCATCATGCCGTTTACCCGGCCCGGCGTACAAATAGCAATTCGGCCAGAAGCCATAACCCCTGGTTATGCACAACTCAATTCATTAGGGTAACCCCCAATGAAAACGCCGATCCGCTTACCCGAAGACCCCCATTTCATGCCAAAAGGTTATGTGGGGTCGCGGTATGGGCATTGGCTTGCGCCGCTCGCGCGGCGCACAATGCGATACCGCCCGGCAGGATGGCCACGCGCGATGGCGACGGCGATCCGGGCCGGCGAACCGGCCGGACGGAGCACGCAGGCGCCGCCCCCAGGCCGCCGCAAACCCACCCAGAGTGAAGGATTCCCAGCATGGACACGCAGCAGCCTTATGACCTGATCCTGCACGGAGGCGACGTCGTCGACGGCACCGGTGCGCCGCGCCAACGGGCCGACGTCGGCGTGCGCGACGGCCGCATCGCCGCCGTCGGCGATCTCGCCGGTGTCCCGGCCGCGCGCAGGCTGGACATCGCGGGGCTGGTGGTCGCGCCCGGCTTCATCGACAGCCATGCGCACGACGACCGGGCCGTGCTGGACATGCCGGACATGCTGCCCAAGGTATCGCAGGGCGTCACCACGGTGGTCAACGGCAATTGCGGCATCAGCCTGGCGCCCTTGCGCGGCGACGAAGCGCTGGTGCCGCCGCTCAATCTATTGGGCCGCGGCGACAGCTACGGCAGCTTCGCGCACTACCGGCGGGCCATCGACGCCTCGCCGCCGGCCGTGAATGTGGCGGCGATGGTCGGCCATTCCACCTTGCGCGTCATGCGCATGGGCGACGTCACGCGAGCCGCCACGGCAGCGGAGATCTCCGCCATGCGCGCCGATGTCGAGCAAGCGCTCAACGACGGCGCGCTCGGCGTCTCCACCGGCACGTTCTACCCCCCGGCCGCCGCCGCGCCCGAAGGAGAAATCATCGCGGTCTGCGAACCGCTGACGCGCCTGGGCGGCATCTACGCGACCCATATGCGCGACGAAGGCGATCGCGTCATGGAGGCCATCGACGAAAGCCTGCGCATCGGCGCGGCCTTGAACGTGCCCATCGTGATTTCGCATCACAAGCTGGTCGGCAAACCGAATCACGGGCGCTCCACGCAGACCCTGGCGCGCATCGGCGAGGCCGCGAGCGCGCAGTCCGTATGCATGGACTGTTATCCCTACGATGCCTCGTCCACCATACTGCGTCCCGAGCGCGTCGCGATCTGCGACCGCACCATGATTACGTGGTCCGAGCCGCACCCCGAAGCCGCCGGCCGCTACCTGGAGGACCTGGCCCGGGAATGGCAATGCAGCCCCCGCGAAGCCGCGGAAGCGCTGCTGCCGGCGGGCGCCGTCTACTTCATCATGGACGACGGCGACGTGCGCCGCATTCTGCAGTATCCGGACACGATGATAGGGTCGGACGGACTGGCCAGCGAAGGCCGCCCGCATCCGCGCCTGTGGGGCACCTTTCCGCGCGTGCTGGGACATTACGGGCGCAAGCTGGGCCTGTTCCCGCTGGAGAACGCCGTCTACCGCATGACCGGCCTGACCGCCATGCGCATGGGCCTGCGCGAGCGCGGCCGCATCGCGCATGGATTCCATGCCGACCTGGCCGTATTCGATCCCGACACCATCATCGACAACGCCACCTTCGACGCGCCCACGGAAACCTGCACCGGCATGCGGCATGTATTCGTGAACGGCGTCGCCACCTGGCAGGACGGCGCGGCCACCGGCGCGCGGCCCGGCCGGTTCATCGCGGACCGCCCGCAGCCGCCGAAGCGCTGACGCGGCCGCCAGCCTCGCGGCTTTCCACAGGAAAGCCGCGGACATACCGGCGGCAAAGGCGCCCGGGCTTCGAACCGGGCCGCGAACACGCTACAGCAGCTTGCCCGGATTCATCAGCTGATCGGGATCCAGCGCGCGCTTGATCATCAGCATCAGGTCCATTTCGACCGCGGATTTATAGCGGCGCAACTCATCCCGGCGCAGCCGGCCGACACCGTGTTCGGCGCTGATGCTGCCGCCGCGCTGCGCCACCAGGTCGTGGACACGCCGGTTCAAGGCGGCGGTAAGCCGGGCGTAGTCATCCTGGGATACGTCCGGCGGCAACAGCACGTTGTAGTGCAGGTTGCCGTCGCCGACGTGGCCGAAGTTGACGATCGGCAATCCTTCGAATTCCGCGGCAAGCGCGGCGTCCGCTTCGTCGATGAACGCGGCCAGGCGCGAGATCGGCAGCGCGATGTCGTGCTTGACCGCCTTGCCGGCGCGCACCTGCGCCTGGGAGATGCCCTCGCGCAGGCGCCACATGGACCGCGCCTGGGTTTCGCTGGCGGCGATGGCCGCGTCCGCGATCAGGCCATCCTCCAGCACATGCGCCAGCGACCGTTCGAGCAGATCCACCAATCCCTCCGGCGCGACATCGGACAACTGCACCAAGGCATGATAGGGATGGTCGCCTTCCAGGGGACAGACGGCGTCGCTGACGTGCGCGCGCACCAGGTCCACGCAGCGGGCGGACATCATTTCGAAAGCGGTCAGGCGCTCGCCGCATTGCGCCTGCAGGCGCGACAGCAGCGACACGATGCAGGCCGCGGAAGCGGCGCCCACCCACGCGGTGGCGTGCCCCAGCGGCGCCGGATAAAGCTTCAACACCGCGCCGGTGATGATGCCCAGCGTGCCTTCGGAACCGATGAACAGCCCGCGCAGGTCGTAGCCGGTATTGTCCTTGCGCAGCCCGCGCAAGCCGCTCCACACACGGCCGTCGGGCAAAACGACTTCCAGTCCCAGCGCCAGGTCGCGCGCATTGCCATAGCGCAGTACCGCGGTGCCGCCGGCATTGGTCGCCAGATTGCCCCCGATGGTGCAACTGCCCTCCGCGCCCAGGCTCAAGGGAAAATAGCGGCCGGCATCGCGGGCCGCGCGCTGCACGTCGGCCAGGAGCACGCCGGCATCGACGGTCATCGTGTTGTTGACGGCGTCCACGTCGCGGATGCGCGTCATGCGATTCAGGCTAAGGATGACCTGGGCGCCGCTGTCGTCCGGCGCGGCGCCCCCGCTCATGCCGGTATTCCCGCCTTGCGGCACGACCGGCGTGCCGCTTTGCCGGCACAGGCGCATGACGGCCGCGACCTCGGTGGTATTGCGCGGCCTGACGACCACCGGCGTACGTCCGCGCCACTTGCCCAGCCAGTCCTCGACATAGGGTGCCTGGGCAGGCTCGTCCAGCACCAGGCCCTCGTCGCCCACCACATGGGCCAGGCGGCGGATCAGTTCGGTTTCCATGCCGGGCCGTTATTGCCGGCGCGCCGGCGCGTCCAGCAGCACCCGGGCGATTGCCATGCCCGCCGCGGCCTGCGTCGGCTCGACCACGGGCAGGCCCACTTCGGCCTGCAGCCATTCGCGATATGCCGCCATGCCCGCGCAGCCCAGCACGACGACATCGGCCTGGTGCGCGTCGCGCAATTGCCGGCCCACGGCGGCCAACCGTTCACGCGTGCGCGCGGCGTCCGCCAGTTCGACCACGCCCAGGCCCAGCGGCAGTTCCGCCGCGATGCGCCCGCCGATGCCCATCGCGCCGAACATGCGGCCGTGGCGCGGCAGGGATTGCCGCAGGATGGCGATGACGCCGACACGCTGGCCCAGGGTCATGGCGGTCAGAATGCCGCATTCGCTGATCCCCAGCACCGGTTTGGACGTGGCTTCCCGCACCGCGTGCAATCCCGGGTCGCTGAAGCAGGCGATCACGTAGCCGGCGGCGGCGTCGCCGTGTTCCCGGTCCAGGCCCTGCACCATCCGTACGAGGGGCAGCGTGACGCTTTCCACGTCCATCTGCGTCTGGATGCCCGGCGGGCCTTCGCGCAGGGTCAGGCAGACGATGCGCGGCCCGCCGGGCACGCGCAGCGGCGCCAGGCCGGCGTCGAAAGCGTCGGTCACCGCCTGGGTAGAATTCGGGTTGATGACGTATAGCGTCCGTTCCATGGCTTTCCTTCGCGATAAGAGGCCCTGCCTGGCGCGAGTCTATCAGCGGCCCTTGCGCCAACGGCAATGTCATTTTGTCGTGCGCGCTTAACATGTTGTTATGGCGAGGCGGCGCAACGGCTGGCCTCCACACGACCGAAACCGCAATGTTGCTCAATCTCAGGCAGATCGAAGTCTTCCGCGCCGTCATGACCACCGGGTCCATCAGCGGCGCGGCCAAGCTGCTGTTCGTATCGCAGCCGGCCGTCAGCCGCCTGCTGGCCCACACCGAACAACGCCTGGGCTTCAGCCTGTTCGAGCGCATCAAGGGACGGCTTTATCCCACGCCCGAGGCGCGTCAACTGTTTCGCGAGGTCGAAACCGTCTATGCCGGCGTGCGCCGGGTCGGCGAACTGGCGGGCGAACTCGCCGAGCGCCGCACCGGCATCCTGCACGTGGTGTCCAGCCCCAGTATCGGGCACATGCTGATCCCGCTGGCAATCTCGGCCTTCCGCGCGCAGCACGAGGACGTCAAAGTCACCTTCCAGGCCCTGTCGTTTCGTCCCTTGACGCAAATGCTGCTGGACAACCGGGCGGAGATCGGCGTGGTGATCCTGCCCGCGCAGCATCCCAACCTGGCGGCCCAGCCGATCGGCGAAGCGCGGCTGGTTTGCATCTGCCCTTACAACCACCCCCTCGCGCACCGGTCCATGCTGTCGATCCAGGAGCTGATGCCATACCCCCTGATTTCCTATAGCGTCGATACGCCCTTCGGCGCACTGGTGGAACAGATGTACCAGGAAGCCGGCGAGCCGCGCCGCGTGGCGGTGGAGGTCAGCTCGCCCCAGAACGCCTGCTCGCTGGTCCAGGCGGGCGCCGGCATCGCCATCGTCGACGAGTTTTCCGTGCGCAGCCGCACCTCCGGAGAATTCGTGGTGCGGCCGATCGCCCAATCCAAGGTGCTGACCGCCAGCCTGCTGCAATCGCGCTTCGAGCCGCTGTCCCAACTGGCGCAGGCCTTCGTGGACACCCTGCGGCAGACCATGCGCGAGCAGGGATTCGAGCTGGCATCCGGGCAAACCCGAAATTAACGGCGTGTTATAGGACGCCAATAAAAAAGCAAGTGGAGTTCTGCGGGATCGCCTTTAGGATGGTCATCCATGCCCGGCGCCGTTGCCCGGGCGATCGACGATGGAGACGAGATGACCGCCCCGCCCGACGCCCACGGCGTTTTTACCATCTGCCCGACGCCTTTCGACGACGACCTGCGGGTCGACACCGATAGCATCCGCAGCCTGGTGGACTTCCTGCTGGGAACCGGCATCAAAGGGCTGGCCGTGCTGGGTTTCCTGGGGGAACTGCACAAGCTTTCCGCGGCGGAGCGCCGCCTGGTGCTGCGCACCTTCGTCGAACAGGCGGCCGGCCGCGTGCCGGTCTGGGTCGGCGTGCGCGGGCTGGGCATCGCCGGCGCGATCGAACAGGCGCAGGAAGCGCAGGAACTGGGCGCCGCCGCCGTCTTCGCGGCCCCCCTGGACAACGCCAATGACGCGCTGCTGTTCGACTACTACAAGGCGGTGGCCGAAGCGGTGGACATCCCCGTCGTGATCCACGACTTTCCGGATTCCTTCGGTACGGAGATCCGGCCCGAGGTGGTGGCGCGGCTGGCGCGCGAGGGCGGCGTGCATGCCGTCAAGATGGAAGAGCCGCCCGTAGGCCAGAAGATTACCCGCATCCGCGAACTCTGCGGCGATGCCCCCATGAAGATCTTCGGCGGCCTGGGCGGCGTGTACTTCCTGGAGGAATTGCAGCGCGGCGCGGTCGGCACGATGACCGGCTTCGCCTTCCCGGAGATCCTGGTCGCCATCCACGAACGCCACGCGGCCGGCGACGCGGCGGGCGCGGCGGCGGTCTTCGACCGCTATTGCCCATTGATCCGCTACGAATTCCAACCCAGGATCGGCCTGGCCCTGCGCAAGTACATCTATCAGCGGCGCGGCGCCATCCGCAGCTACGCGCTGCGTTCGCCGGGCATGCGCATCGACAAGGTCACCATGGCGGAACTGGAAGCCACGGTACGGCGCGTCGGCCTGTCGCTGGATATCCCGGGCGCGCAGCGCGTCGCCTGAGCCGTCCGGATCAC